>NZ_DASQNA010000033.1 GCF_035645195.1 Paenibacillus sp.
ATTAACAGGTTAATTCACAAACCGATTGACTATAACAGACCGATTGATGTTTTTAAACAAGCCTTAAAGAAACAATATAATGACATTTAGTAAGTATTTCGAGGAAGGCACTGGCATCACATAACACCGCATTCACGCATCGGGCTGGCGCCCTCGGTCGCAGACGTGGATTCGAAGTAGTGGATGCTGCGACAACTCCCTACGGGAGTTCGTGAATGCGAGAAACGTTATGTGAAATGCGAAGTTAAAATAATAGATGGGAGATGTGTTCAAATGAAGTTTCTAAAAACCGATAGACCAAATAATATTTTTTATGGAGATTTATTTGACATCAACGGGAAGGGATGTTTAATATTCGGATCCGGCAAAACAAAAGCATGTCGAGTGGCAGGAGAGGATATTGCACTAGATTTTGTTTGTTTAACGAGAGAAGGGGATGAGGTTTTTGGTCATTTTGAAATGTTCATGAAGCTTGATGGCTCTCCTGATCCAATTAATCAAAGAAAGAGAATAGATTATTTTGTTAGAATGCTAGATCAAATTGAAACTTCTCAATCAAATAACGTCCATCATGGAAATATAATTTCAGTAAGCTATGATGAATTTGTAAAGCTTTCTAGGTTTAACATATGTTTTACTATAGGATTCGAAACCCTTGAAACGTCTCCTGAAAAACGTATTACTAATTTTCTTAATTTGACTAAAAATGCTGATATTAAAGAATTCATAGTTGTTCCTTGGAAATCATCCCATGAAGAAAAAGGGACGATCATTAAAAAACATATAAATTAAGACCATTTGAGGGTAACTCTAAAGCACTTCACATAACAATGCATTAAACGCATCGGGCCTGATGGCCCTCGGTCCGCAGACATGATCTCGATGAAGCTAGAGCTGCGGACAACCTCCTACAGAGGTTCGTGAATGCAGGAGACGTTAGGCGAAAGATCGAAGATAAATTTAGTCAGGGCGGGTTCAATGATGCTCGAAGGAAAACTAATTGAAATTATGCTCATAAATCCCAGAACAGTCATAGATTTAGAAACGGTAAAGTCATTAGAGTTAAAGAACTGGTTCATTGCGGCCGGGTATGTCCGCAATCAAGTTTGGGATCATTTGCACAACAATAAAAAGCCTTTAATCTTTGAGGATGTAGATATCATTTATTATGATTCAAGTGATATTACAGAGGAAACAGACAAGAAATACGAGGAGCAGCTTAGAGCGAAAAATTCTAATTTAAACTGGTCAGTTAAGAATCAAGCAAGGATGCACTTAAGGAATAACCATGAACAATATTTAAGTATAGACGACGCAATGAGGCGATGGCCTGAAGCAGCAACAGCGGTAGGAATCAAGTTAACGGATCAGGATCGAATTGATGTAATCGCTCCACATGGATTAGAGGATTTGTTTGAATTAAAGTTAAGGCAAAGTAGATATTGTAAGGATCGGGCTATTTTTATGAAGAGGATTTATGATAAGAAATGGTTAGATAGATGGAACCAGTTAAAGATAGTGTTAGGGTAACTCAGAGATCCTTCGCCTAACACCGCATTCACGCATCGGGCTAACGCCCTCGGTCCGCAGAAGAGATTCAGTGAAGCTAGTGCTGCGGACAACTCCCTACGGGAGTTCGTGAATGCAGGAGCCGTTATATGAAAGATATGCAAAGTCAAAAGGGGCGAAATAATGTGATATTTAATTTATTTCGTAAGGGTAAAACAGAATCGGTATCTTTAGAAATGCAAATTCAAACATTAATTGACCTAGGTGTAACTTTTAACTTGTCGGATGCAGAATTAATTAAGGGATTGACGGATCAATTTGATAGGCAAGTTTACGAAGAAGATCCGTACAGACTACTCATTTCCGTTGCTGGTACTGATTTGCTCGATAATAACGGGAATGAATTACGGCTGTCATATGACATTTTAAGTTTTGATACTGAGTGCGTTGAGGATGAGTATATATACACAGATGTTATAACTCAGTTTTTGCGCCTTGCAAAATTGGAAAATTACATAAGTGAGTTAGACAGCAAAGTTAATTTTAATGAAGAAACTGCCTATATAACTTTCTTATTTGAGCAAAAAAGATATAAGTGGAATATAAGCTTTGACAGCGATTGGTTTGATGTTAGCGTCTTAGAGAGAATGGCGAGTGTGATTGAAAGGCCAAATATGAAGTTCATTTATTTTAATGATGGGCAGCATCTTACATTAATGTACTGTTCCAAAGCGGTATTTAAACAAATAAATAATCTAACAAAGAACAAATTCAGAATGTTAGCATAATCGAAGAAGGCGTATCCTTCATATAACACCGCATTCACGCATCGGGCCGAACGGCCCTCGGTCCGCAGAAGATCATTCGAGGAAGCGGGAGCTGCGGACAACTCCCTACGGGAGTTCGTGAATGCAGGGGACGTTATGTGAAATCGGGCTAAGAACATTAAAAACAAAGGAGCTCATTAGAATGGCTAGTAGGTTTGGTATCTTCAGGGAAGATGTAAGAAAAACAAATAAGGAATATTACTCATTAAGAGACAACAAAGTGAATTTTTATTTGATACCAGGAATGAATTTTATAGAATCTATTGGGTCTGGAAAACGAGATATTTATAAAATGCATGATTATAAAGAGGTTTGGACAATCGGGCGATTTATTAACCGCGTAAAATACTATACGGTAAGAGAATTAGGTAAAAACTTCAGTAGAATGCCATTAGAATTAGCTTGGGGAGATTCGGATAATGAATATAAAGCATCAATGTGGGTGCCTGAATATATATCTGATGATTTATTTGAAGTGACAATGAGTGATCTCGGAAGAAAATATGATTTTGTAAAAGATCTGTCTATATCTCTAATCTTCAGGAAAGAAAGGAATTGTGCACAGCTACTTCACTTCGGAGAATATAACCAAATAGAATCGTCAAAACAATACCTCCTTGAAGGAATATATGCAGAAGGATTTACCCCGACGGGCAAACTTGGAGAAATATTTTTGAACCATCCGCACTGTAACCCACCGGATAAACTCCAGATACTCCTAAGACAAGAAATCGCTGATAGCAAACTCAAAAAAGCGCCCGACATCACATAACACCGCATTCACTCATCGGACTGACGCCCTTGGTCGCAGATGAGAATTCGAAGAAGTGATTGCTGCGACAACTCCCTGCGGGAGTTCGTGAATGCAAGGAACGTTATGTGAAATTGCACGTTATTTAAGTGAAAGTCGGTGAAGTATATATTTAAAGATCATTGGAACCCAACTAAAGAAGAAATATACAACTGGGCACTTGACGAAGATGCATTGTGTGACCAGGATTGGGAACTCGCAGTTGCCCAGTTTGAACATTTTGAGCTTATGGTTCAGTTGGCAAATGATAATTCATTGGCTAAGAGATATTTTTTTCTAGGTTGTTTATATGTATTTACGGGGGATATTGTTCGAAGTGAAAATCAAAGCGAAATCGAAAGACTCAAATCTTTAATTAATCAACTGAATTTAAAGAATGAGAGCAATGAAATAAAGGACTGGAGACTTCGTTCTTTGTATCTAATCCAAAACCCTAGTCAATATGATTATACATATTGGGGGTTAAATTCAAAGTACATTTAACTTATTCGTAGGTATTTCAAAGAAGTGTGCAACATCACATAACACCGCATTCACGCATCGGGCTGACGACCTCGGTCCGCAGAGATCATTCGAAGAAGCTGGTGCTGCGGACAACCTCCTACGGAGGTTCGTGAATGTAGGAGACGTTGCTGAAATCCTCGAAAATCAAATAAAGGTGGTCACGCCGTGGGTCAACTCTCCCAAATAACCAAAGAGTTGTATTACAAAATATATAAAAACATTGATAACGGGCAAGATTACTTAAATTGGTCTTTTGCCTGTATAGATTATGGACTTGAAGGAAAATTCGTTTTGCAACTAGCTTCATTAAAAAGTACTGAGAGTTTGTTTATTTTTAAGGAGTATTTTGATAGGGCAATGAGAGAGATGGACTTTGAAATCCCTACTTTCGAAGAATGTTCATTAGCCTATATGGTCAAATATTGTAATGAGATTCTAAGTAATACATCTAGAGATATTTTCGATATCGTAAAGGATATTTTTAATGTAGTTGTTCTGGATCTTGACCGGGCAGCGGAGTATTCGGTTTGGCTGGAATTAGATGATGGAATAGATAGAATTAGGTACGATGATGAGTATTTCAAACCAGATGAAGAAGAACTTAAAAACCGAATAATAGAAGAGGCAAGAATTTTGTTAGCAACTCAAAACGTCGAGGACTTCAGATAACACCGCATTCACGCATCGGGCCAGCTACCGCCGTCCCTCGGTCCGCAGAAGATCATTCGGGAAAGCCGGAGCTGCGGACAACCTCCCACGGAGGTTCATGAATGCGGAAGCCGTTATCTGAAATGACCGTATAAAAAACAATAAAGGCAGGCTTCGATAAATTTCATGTTACCCTTACCTAAAGGAATTAGTGGATTCGGAGAAGTTGAAGGAAACAGAATAGAGCTAGATGAATTTAAACGAATATGTTATCACTTAATGATTGTGTTTCAATTTCAAGGTTTTGAATTGATAGATACTTATAGTGGTAATTATTATATTGGAAAGTTGATGAGAGCGGGCAATAACCGGGACATATTTATTCTAATGAATCAATGTTATCCAATTCTTTCCTTTGCCGATGAGTATGAATACGGGAATATAAATTTTGTAGAAGAGAGCACAATTGCTGAATATCTTAGTAATTTAGAGTATCGGTTAACTTCGATTGAAGGAGATCAAATAACTAATTACAAAGTAATAACTTTAGAAAAATTGAATGTAAGTTTAAGTGACTCGTTAATAGAAGGTTTACATAAAGAAGAGAAGAAACAAATTGATTATTGGAGACCCAGTAAAGTTAAAGATATTATCTTTAACAATTGGGATTGAAAGTATATCGAAGAAGACGGTCACTAACACCGCATTCACGCATGATGCCCTCGGTCGCAGACGTGGGTTCGGGGAAGCTGATGCTGCGACAATCTCCTACGGAGGTTCGTGAATGCGAGGAACGTTATGCGAAAACCTCGGAAAACAAATTATGTGGGTGATCACAAAGATGAATAGAGAAAGAGCATGTTCTGCTATATTATTTAATGGAAAAATTATAATGGTAAAAGTAGTCGAGAAAGATCACAGTTTTTGGACTCTTCCAGGGGGTGGAGTAGAAGCAGGTGAGAGTCGAGAACAAGCAGCAATTCGTGAGGTAATGGAGGAAGTTAACTTAGAAATTAATATCGTAAGATATTTGTTTGAACGTAAGTATGCTGCAGGTATTGAATATTGTTACCTGGCTGAACCCAAAGATATTAAAAAATTAAATATTGAACTTGGGTATGACCCGGAGCTGGAGGATTATGAGCAGGTTTTAAAGCAGGTAGAATGGTTTGAAATCGATAAAGTTAGGGAAGATCTACATGTTTCAAGAGTAATTGAATCATTAAGTCAAGAAGAGATAAATAAATACAATGTTAATGTGGTGAGATAAATAAAGAGATATTTTGTAAGTATATCAAAGATGTCGAGGTCATCGCATAACACCGCATTCACGCATTGGGCCTAACGGCCCTCGGTCGCAGGCGTGAGTTCGAGGAAGCGGTTGCTGCGACAACTCCCTACGGGAGTTTGTGAATGCAGGAGGCGTTATAGGAGATGGCTGCAAATCGGATAAAACATTGGAGGTTATTCATGGGCGTAGAGTGGTATGACATGATCGCTAGAAGAAATGGCGGATACCAGGGAAGATCTATATATACAATTGAAGGGAGATCAGCAGAGGATCTCTTTGAAGAACGGTTAATGAAAATGTTACCAAATTTTCGGACTGTACTGGATGCTGGGTGTGGCCATGGTGATTTTTCAATACGAATGTCCAAATACGCTAAGAAGATCATTGGTTTTGATAATTCAATTGAAATGATCAAAATTGCTCAAGGATTATTAGATTCAAGTCAAGCGGATAACGTGGAATTTGTTTACGCCACGACAAAGTCAGAGCTTCCATTTACTGATGGACAATTTGATCTAATTTACGATCGGAGGGGGCCAACTACAATCATAAATCACGGTAGGATATTAGCATCGGATGGGATCATATTTGGAATTCATAATAACGTAGATAAAGTAAGAGAACGATTAGTTATGAATGGTTATAAGAACATTGAGATTGAAGAGTACAAAGAGGCTATATTTTATTTTCCTAATGATTTGGAGTTTGCGAGATTTCTATCTGACATTCCAGGAAACCCGGACTATACGTTGCCGGAATATAGGGAAAAACTTCAAGAAAAGTTGAATGAAAATATGATAAATGGAAGAATCGGTTTTAGAGAACTGAAGTACATATGGAAAGCGGTAAAACCTTAAGTGTAAGAAACTCGAAGAAGGCAGCCACATCCTATAGCACCGTTTTCACGCATCGGGCCTAACGACCCTCGGTCGCAGACGTGAGTTCGAGGAAGCGGTTGCTGCGACAACTCCCTACGTGAGTTTGAGAATGCAGGAGGTGTTAGGCGAAAGATCGAAGATTAATTTAGTCAGAGCAGTTCAGTGATGCTTGAAGAAAACTTATAGAAATTATGCTCATGAATCCCAGATCAGTCACAGATTTAGAAGGCACCTCGGTCCGCAATGGAATGAAGGCAGGAGAAACATTAAAACTTCAAGGGAAATCTAAATATCAAATGCAAGATGAGAAGTTAATATTGATTAAAGACCATAGTTAAACCATTTTGGGAGTGTTTTAGCGGACAACCGTACTGGCTAAGAGCTATCTGAATGCAGAAGACGGTATATGAAATCGTGGCAAAGTAATAAACATAATATGGGGCTGATTGTAATGGCTATAACTACACCTCTATTAAACATGAAACCAGTAATAATTGAACATGAAGAGTTAAAACTTATTGGGATCCCTTGTATTAGTCTCACTAATATGAGTAGTAAATACCAGAACGCTAAAGAGAGTTTACTTTCTTCGACGAAATATTTTCCACAGGTAATCAATCATAAAATTCATTATGGAATGTGGCCGACCGTAGATACACAGAATAATCCAGAAAGACATGCTTATATTCTTTGTGTCGAAGTCAGCACCTTTGAAAACATTCCCGCGTGGTACATCAAGATAAGTGTACCAAAGCAAAAATGCGTAGTTGTTGCGAATGATCAAGGGGATTTTGATGCAGCTAGCAGACTTGTAGATACATATTTAAAACAAAACAAGATTAATGTAAGTGCAGTAGGCAGAGAATATATTATATGTGAAAAATATAATTATGAAGGGGAAGGTTTCTCAAGGTACTCATTACCTATTGTTTAATAAAATTATAGGGTATCTCAACCACGCATCGGGCTTACGCCCTCGGTCAGCCGAGGCATTTCAGTGAAGTTGATTCAGCGGAGAACCCCTCCACCACCTAGCCACATCGCGGCCGAAAATCCTGGGAGACTAAGATAAGAGCTATTCAAGTCTCCCAGGATTCCTTAAGGTGGTGGGGTTCGTGAATGCTGGCGCCGTTAAATGAAAGCTCAGAACTGGAAAATCTGGGGTTGAAATCATTTGATTTTTTCATACCGGAGGTTGTGATGGTGAATAATGTTACGTATAAAAAACTACAAACCGGAGACGAATTGATATTTTCTGAACTAGTTCTGCTTTTCAATAAGGAGTTTGAATCACCTAATACGGACTACGTAAATAATGATAATATTGCTAGGCTTTTATCGAGCCCTTTTTTTGTTTGTATCGTTGCAATACAGGGTGACGAGGTTATAGGCGGATTAACAGGATACGAATTGGATATGTATGATCGGAAGGGATCCACTCTATATTTATACGACATAGCGGTAGGAACGAATTATCAACGTAAGGGAATAGGAAGTAGTCTTATTAGGGAATTAGTAAAATATTGTAAATCAAATGAAATACGAGATATCTTTGTTCAAGCAGATGCTATTGATCAACACGCGGTTGAGTTTTACAAAAATCTTGGTGGAGAGAAATCTAGTGTCTATCAGTTTACATTCGCTGTTGTGTGACACTTAAAAATACCAAAAAAATCTTGGTTCGTATTTCGAAGAAGGCAGTAACATTCTTTAACAACGCATTCACGCATCGGGGACATTCGTCCCCTTAGTCCCGGAAGTGAGGGTTGAGGAGTGGCTCCCGGGACACCTTCGGGCTTAAGGTGGTGGGATGTCGCAAATGCAACAACGTTACACACGATATTCGCGAAAACCCAAAAACCCGAAAACCCGATAAAACTAATTAGAATAGGGGAATGACTCATTATATCTCAAGCAGTAATAATTAAAGACAAGCGAATACTTATGGTTAGGCAATATGTCGAAAGAGGGGATATTGTATGGAACTTTCCCGGCGGCGGAATCGAAGAAGGGGAAAGTGCTGAATTTTCATGTGTGAGGGAAGTCAAGGAAGAGACTGGATATGATGTAGAAGTTCGGCGGTTGCTGTGTGAAGAGGATGATAAATATACATATATTGTCGAGATCATAGACGGAGAATTACAACTAGATAAGAACGTGAAGTACGATGAAGATATCGTAGAAGTAGCTTGGATTGATGTTAATGACGAGGAGAAATTCGATACCTATACTCGACCTATAATAGATCGCTTGAAGAGGGAAGGGAGCTTGTAAGCAAACGCGCATTGGGCCAGCTACGCTGTCCCACGATACGGGGTGCTGCGGACAACCTCCGACGAGGTTTGTGAATGCAAGAGCCGTTCGACGAATATGTTACAAGTCTCCTGTTCGTAGTATTGTTACCAATTTACATAATTTAACAACTGACAACTATCAAAAGTGTTGCCATTACTGATGATGTTAGTAGTGAGTTTAACACTTTGAACGAACTATAGGTGGTATCAACTTGATGGATCTGGTCAACAGGCAGCGTATGCAGTCTTAAAGCTATCAGCAGCTGATTTCGAAGATCACGCATCGGGCTGACGCTCTCGATCCGCGGGAAGTATTATTCGGATTATTTGGAAGGAAGTGGAAGTTAAAGAGTAGAATAATTATGAAGATGACGTAACCGGATGCGGTTCCGAATTTGTGAAAAAATCGGTGATAAGAACAAGTAATTGGAAGGTGATTTTATGGACAATTTTAACACTAAGAACATCGTTAATTTCTTTGGAACCTGCATTGTTCTTTTATTGGTATTAGTAATATACCTGTTAGTAAAAGTTGAAAATATAAGTATACCAGCGCCTCAAGCAAACGTTAATATTCCACCTGCTTCAATACCATTTCATTCAACTAGTTCTTACGGGGATGGGGGATATTGGATTTACGATCAAAACAACGCGAGGGTAATCTTCCTTAGATATGATTCTGAACAAAACAAGATCATACAAATGGAGAAATATGTTAATGAGTGAATATACATATGAAGCCGGCTGCGCATGAGCTGCGGACAACCTCCTACGGAGGTTCGTGAATGCGGGAGGCGTAATTCGGAAATATGGCAGTAGTAAGGTAGGAGGTAATTCGGTAATGGAAGTTTTACAAGTACTCTTCATAAATATTCTTAGTGTTATTATAGGTGGATTAATTGCTTATCGAATTGCGAGATGGGAACATGATGCAAACGATTCTTTTGAGGGTCGAAAAAATCAAGTTTTGCTTAGAGAGAATATTAGTAGAATAAGGGAAGAATTAAGAAAAAATCTCGGTATTGTAACCGCACTTAGTGGAATTCTTAATAAAAGTAAGGTTGCTCGAACGGACCTATTGGATTGGGGAATGACATATGTTGAATCAATTTCCTTTTTCACGTTCCAACATTTCAGTTCCTCTCGCCTTAATACATGTCTGCCGACATCTCTGGAAAGATACATTTTTAATTCATACAATGAATTGGATAGTTTATCAAGTTGGTATAGACAAGCAGCGAAAGGTTATGATTTCTATGCCGGGCTTCAAGGATCTCAAGAAGATGAAGCAAGTAAGGAATATGAGATGATAAAGAAGAAAATAGATCAAACAATTCATAATTTAGAGTCAAATCTGAAGCAAATTGAAGAGTTTAAGGTGTAGCTTATTCAAAAATGGCATCGGGCCGACTGCGCCGTCCCGCGGTCCGCCAAAAGTATTTCGAGGGAGCGAAACCAGCGGACAACCCACGAAGTGTTCGGCATTATACAACACCGCGTTTACGCATCAGACTGAAGCCTCAGTCGCTATAACGTTGGCTTGGGGGCTAACGCACTCAGTCCGCAGGAGTCGATTGAAGAAGTGGGTACAAATTCCGAATGCAAGAGGCTTTACAAGGAAGTGAGAACATGAAAAGGGATTTTGAGGAAAAATGGAATAAAACAAGAGAAAAAGGGAGAAGTATCTATATCCTAAAGTATGGGATGTTAATGTACGGACTGCCTCTTGGTTTAATTGGGGCTTTAATAGCAAGATATTTCGAAAACGGTTTTTCCTTTGTCGGCTTTTTTTATTATGGTTTAGTTGGTGACATTATTGCTAGAGGTTTATTTACAATGGTTTTTGCAGGGGGAGTATTCGGGTATTTAATGTGGAAATCAAACGAGGAGAAATACTTGAAAGAAGTTAGTATGCGGGCCAGATCAAGATTAAAGTGAAGAGTGAAGCAGGTGCTGCAGACAATTCCTCGGCAGAAAAGAAAAGAGGGGCCCATGCTGCAACAAAAGTTATTGCCCAACGAGTTTGTGAATGCAGGAGGTGCATGTGCATTGCCGCGAAAACTGAATTGGAGGAGTATTCAATGAAGAAGATCTACTTAGTCCGACACTGTAAAGCCGGAGGACAAGACCCCAGCGCAGAATTAACTGATGAAGGAATCGAACAAGCCGAGTTATTATCGGATTTCTTTTCTGATAAAGGTATCGAGGTTATTATTTCGAGCCCTTACACGAGGGCGGTATCCACAATTCGACCTCTTTCGGATAAAAGAATGATAAAAATTCAAATTGATCATCGGTTAAGCGAGAGAGTGCTCTCGTCAGAAGACTTGCCTGACTGGATGGAGAGATTAAACGATACGTTCTCGGATTTGGATTTGAAATTAACTGGCGGCGAGTCTTCAAGAGAAGCGATGATACGCGGTGCCGCTGTAATAACCGAGTTATTTCATAGACCGGAAAATAATTTTATTGTTGTTACTCATGGGAATCTAATGACCCTCATGTTAAAGCATTATGATCATAGGTTTGGATTTGGGGAGTGGAAGAGTTTAACGAATCCAGACGTATATGAACTCTGTAAGTCGGATTCAGCCGATCATATTGAAATAAGGAGATTGTGGAAGTAGCTGGAGAAGCCGGCAATAGCAGCTATCACGCATTTGCGGTGTGCGCCCATTTCAACTTCGAAGGCATTTACGATGTTTAACGCAAAGAAAGAATGAAAGGGGTTGCCCTTTGAAGGATCCAAGTCAAAATAAAATCTTGAAAGCAGTACCATACATATTGTCATTAGGGTTTATATTTACATTATCATTTATATTAGTTAATAAATTCAAAGAACTTAGCTGGGAGGATAAAACGGGATTTATTATTTTGATTATAGGTGCACTAATGAATTTACTATTTAATATATGGAATAGGGGACAATGGAGTTACGATTATTTTACCCTTGGCTTTTCATTGTTTTTATTATTAAAATCAACGGTAATTTGTTACAATTATTTGTTTCATGATGGCATGTATTTATTTATTGATAAGGTTGCTTTTTCGTTTTTCTTGATTATGTATGGATTGGCCCTTTGGAATATAAGAAGAATAATCAAAGAGAGCAGGGTATTTGAGAAATTCCGAAGAGGGCACTAATTTGATATTAAAACTACCGATATAAGTTCACGTGAAGTTGCGGTGTGGAGGGAGGGAAGGAATGCAACGCTGTAAGGAATGTTACGAGCCTTTCTTATACAAAGAACTATTCCTTTCTGGATTAACAGGCTATAAACCCATCTCCTGTGTGAAATGCAATAAAAAGCATACAGTTACTTTAAGCTCTCGTATAAGCTCATCCCTTCTAATCGTCGCTTTTCCCATGTCTCTATCGATGTACTTATTGAAAGATCTAATTCAGATTAATCCTGTAGTTATATATTTGTGCATTGTTATCCCAACATTATTTATTTTACCTTTCGTATTAAGATATAAACTTGAACAAAATCATAAAAGAGGATGAGGCCTTCGAATAACTTTGTTCGAAGAAAAGACATTGGAGGAGTAAAAAAATGAGCTCACCTTAGCATATCCTTTCGGCTGCGGCGATTGTTGTGAATGATAGAAATAAATGAATTATTGCTTATAAAAGGTCCAAAAAGAGGCTGGGAGATGCCGGGTGGTCAAGTAGAGGAAGGAGAATCGTTAAGTCAAGCTGCAATAAGGGAGACGAAGGAAGAATCCGGTATAGATATTGAAATCATCAAGTTTTGCGGAATTTTCCAAAACGTGGGCAACTCGATTTGCAACACCCTATTTTTAGCAAAACCAATTGGCGGGGAATTAACTCCTACATCTGAAAGCGTAGATGTAGGTTTTTTTCCGATCGAAGAAGCTCTTACGAAAGTCGAATGGAAAAATTTTAGACAAAGAATTGAGTACTGTTTAAAACCTGAGCTGCAACCATTTTGCATTGAGGTTACAGATGAAAAGAAAAGAGTGGGAACTCATGATCATTGAAAAAGCAAAACCATCGAACCTTGATGAACTAACTAATTTAGCGATGAAGCTTTGGCCAGAAAATTCATGGGACAACTTAAGAACGGAGCTTGAAGATTTAATACAATCTGAGAAAGATATCATTTATCTTGCATTCGTCGAAGGAGAATGTATTGGGTTTATACATATGTCTTTAAGAGTTGACTATGTGGAAGGTTCTCGTTCAAGTCCAGTAGGGTATGTAGAGGGGATCTACGTGGAGGAGAACCATCGAAGAAAAGGAATATCCAAGAAATTGGTTGAGGCAGGAGAACAATGGTCAAAGTCATTGGGATGTAATGAAATTGCGTCAGATACTGAGGTAGATAATTATGATAGTCAGCAATTCCACAAAAAGATTGGATTCAGAGAAGCAGGAAGAATAGTTGCCTTCATTAAAAACATAGAGTAGCTGTGTAGCGGAACCTTACGGGTTCGTGATAAAGCAGAAACCTTATCCTGAGGTGAACATTTTGGGGTACATAAGAGATCTTCGAAAAATTGTTGGTTCAAGATCCCTTCGGACTCACGCTTAGATTGCCTCTGTAGAGGGAGGTAGTGTTCTCATTGAAGTTTCAAACGAAAAGAGATCAATTCTTTATTGTTTTTTGGATTGTAACGCTAATCATAATAAACCTCGGATTCTTATTGCCGTTATTGGGCGGTGGAAAATCGTGGGGTGATACAATCGTTGTAATCATTTTGGATCTGCTATTTACAGTTTTTTTTATTTGGCTGGCTGTGGACCTGAGTTACGTAATAAAGAATGATCACATACTCGTTAAAGGCGGGATCTTTAGGTCCAAAATCAAATACGAAGATATCACCAAGATTAGCGGAAAACCGAATATTTGGGCAGGGTACCGAATGATTTTCTCGAGAGATGCTATTGAGATATTCTACAAAACTGGCTTTATGGGGAGTGTAATCATTTCGCCGGTTAATAAAACGTTGTTTATTCAAGAGCTAGTTAGGAGGAATAATCAAATAAAAATCGAGGGATTTGATAAAGACTAAGTTCGAAGCTGCCTTGAGGGTTTGAGGAGGGAAGGAAATGAACGATAGTCAGGTGGAAATTGTCGAATTGGAAGAAAAACACTTTGTCGGCATAGCCGTAACTGTTTCGTTCCAAAGACATGACCCCGAAAGAATAAGAGAGGCTAGTCAACTTTTTTACGCTAGAAGAAAGGAAATTTCCGGAATAGTCAACGAGCAACAATATGTGTGCCCCCATTTTGCAAACGATCTCCTGTTTACCTACATATATTCCATGGAGGTGTCGGAAGTCAGGGATATCCCTAAAGGGATGATTGGTTTCAGCATTCCCAGCCAAAAATACGCGAAGGTGAGGACGAAGGACCAAGACCCTTATAAACTAATCAAGACCTACTTAAGGGATAATGGGTTTGAGAACAACGAGAGGTCAGTAGCGTTAGAAATATTCAAGTTTGGCGAAGACCAGCATGTTAATCACGCGGATATCTTCGTGCCCATAAAATAGATGAGGATGAAATGATAAGTCAATAAAAGACTAGGAGACCCTAAATAAATGAAACCTATTAGAAATTCGGCGAAAGCAATTATTGTGGATAACAACAGACTGCTTCTGACCAAGAATCAAGACAAACAGGGTTATTTCTACTTGTTCCCCGGAGGCGGACAAGAAAAAGGAGAAGAACTAAAAGCGGCAGTTGCTAGAGAGTGCATGGAAGAGTTGGGTTGTAAGGTATGGGTTGGAGATATCGTATTTATAAGGGAATACATAGGGAAAAATCATGAGTTTTCTGAGTGGGATTTCGATGTTCACCAAGTTGAGTTTTATTTTGAATGTGGGCTTGCCGAACCGAACGTAACCTTCAACGGGTCAAACCCGGACGATGACCAAGTCGATGTTGAATGGGTAGAGTTTGATCGTCTGAGTGACATAAGGATTTATCCGAAAAAATTAGTTGAACGGATCGTGGAGAGACAAGGGAAACCATGTTATATAGGGGACACCAATTAAGAAGTAGCGGGAGCTGCGAAAAGCTTAAGAACCGTCTTTGACAGGCAAGAGGCGGTGGGTGCCCAATCCCAGGATTCTCGCTGACCAAGCAAGGGACCCCTGTTAGTGACGAGCAGATTATTTTGGATTCGTTTATCTCCGGAGAAACTGCTGGATAACAATTATCAAATAAACGAAATTGAAGAGGTTGTGAAAACCCGGGGATCAGTATAAATGGATCAGAAACGGAGTCAATGAAACGAGCATTCCATTGAAAGCATTTTCAAATTGACCGAATTGGAAAGGCAATGATAAACTAAATCCAATCATTATCATGAACCACGTTCATAATAATGAATATAAACGAAATTTTTAACTAGCATCTCATAAATTCTCTAGGAGGAGGAACCAGTGGGGTAATCATTTCGACTTCGAAGCTTATAAATCCTTCCTTCGGGAGATCGGCTATCTGGAGCAGGAACCGGAGCATTTCTAGGTGACGATTGAGAATGTCGACGACGAGATCTCCGTTCAGGCGGGGCCGCAGCTCGTTGTGCCGGTACGCAAGGTATGCGGTTAACGCAACGAATGCCCGCTGGGGAAGCTTGTACGACGCCCTTTACGGCACGGATGCGATACCGGACGAGAACGGAGCGGACCGCCGCGTACAACCCGATCCGCGGAGACGCTGAAGATCGGCGTAATGGACGAGGAACGACGCAAGTCAATAAACCTGAGGGCTTACGGGTTTCTTGGACCGGACCGGCGGCGAGAAGCATACGTCGATGGAAGCGGGACCGTTGATCCGCAAGAACGATATGAAATCGTCCGTATGGCTGCAGAAGAAGTCGAACGTGTATGCAGGCTTGGCATCGGATTGCAAGGAAGCTGAAGACGACTCAAAACGTATAACGCGGGAGGGAACGAAACGTGGCAATCGAGGTGTTATGGAATACCGGCTCGAAGCGAATCGGGTTCGCGGTCGAGAAACTTCGGCAAGCGCTGCTTGACTTGGCAGCGTCTTCGGAAGGAACCGTACTCATCGCTCACAGGGAAGAGGACGCGCACGGTGTAGCGGTGAGCGAAGCGGTACGATCCGAAGGGTTCGAATTCCGTCGAGCAACCTTGCCAGGAAAGCAGGAACCGGCGCTTTGCGTTCTGGCGACGGACGAAACAGGAGCGATGTACGGCACGTTGGAGCTTGCGGAACGGCTGCGCAACGGGTCGTCGTTCTCTGAGGTGGAGGAGGGAATCGTGAACCCGCGATTCCCGTTCCGCGCCGTAAAGTTTAACCTCCCATGGTCCAGCTACCGAAAGAACGAATGCTTCGAGCTGCAGATGGAAACCGTCCGCGATTTGGAGTTTTGGCAAGGTTTTCTGGATATGATGGCCGAAAACCGATACAACGCGTTAACCCTCTGGAATTTGCATCCGTTTCCTTATATGCTCCGTACCGCATCGTTTCCTGACGCCACGCCGCTTTCGGACGAACAGCTTGCGGAATGGAAATCGTATTGGACCAAGCTGTTTCGAATGGCGAAGGACCGGGGCATCGAAACGTACATGCTTAACTGGAATATTATCGTGTCCGAAGCGTTCCGTACCGCATACGAGGAGAATGCGGTGGACGATACGATGTATCACTACGGGGACTCGTACGACAGCGAACGGATCCGGCGATACACGCGGGACAGCGTAACGCAAATGATCGACGAATATCCGGATTTGACCGGCTTCGGCTTAGCGCTAGGGGAGCGAATGAACGATATGACGCCCGAAGCCAGACAGGCTTGGATCGAGGATGTGTATTACGAGGGAATGAAGCGGGCAAGCCGCCCGATCAAATTCATCCATCGCGCGCCATTCTCCGTCGATCCGTCGATTACGCGAAGCTCCATCGAACAGAATGACTGTTTTATTGGACCTGTGTGGCTGGAGATTAAATTCAACTGGTCGCATGCGTACTCCGCGACGGAGCTGCTGCTGACGCACGGCGGCTCCAACGGCATGCAAGGCTATTGGGATCCGGCGCCGAGCAACTATAAAATTACGTGGATGGTCCGAAACGAGGATTTCTTCACGCTGCGATGGGCGAAGCCCGATTTTATCCGAGAGCATATCACGAGGAACGGCCAAGATTACGTTGGCGGGTATTACATCGGATCCGAATGTTTTATCCCGGGCAAAGATTACTCCCATATCCGGCCTCATCCGCATATGCACTGGAATTATGCTTATGAGAAGCACTGGCTTTATTACATGCTTTGGGGACGGTTGTTGTACGAGCCTTCGACGCCGGACGGCATCTTTACGAAGGAGATGAATCGGCGTCTCGGGACCGAGGCGGGAGAGACCTTGTTGCGGGCATATGCGCTGGCTTGCGGCATGCCGATGGCGCTGGGGTCGTTTTATAAATTTACTTGGGATTTCACGCTGTATGCGGAAGGCTTCCTATCGACGGGCGAGGAAGAATATAACGGCGGGAAAGCGTTCATCTCGCTCGAAGACTTATTGGAGAGCCAGCCGTTCGATCCGTCGTATTTATCGATCCGCGAGTTCGTAGCGCGCAAGCGAAACGGCCAGTCGACGGAGGGACGAATCACGCCCTTGCAACTGGCCGAGCGGCTGGAACGCGACGCGTCTCAAGCGCTCGAACTTGTCGGGGAGCTTCCGTCCGACTTGCCGGGTCTTCAATGCGAGATCGCCGACATTCAGGCATGGTGCTATCTAGGCATGTATTTCGCCTACAAATTGCGTGCGGGCGTTTCATACGAAATATACCGGGTCACCGGAGACGAGGGCGAGCGGGTGAAAGCGATCCATTATCTTCAGTCGGAGGGAGCCGCCGGACACTGGAGGGCGCTTGTCGAGGTCACGAAATCGCACTACACGGAGCAGCCGCTGATGCATCTCGGGAAGACGCCCTTCCACTGGGAGCTGTTTTTGCCGCAGGTAGACGAGGATATTGCGTTCGTTAAGAAATAGCGCTGCTCTAACGGTTATTTTGCGATCGAGGACAGTTCATGAACCGACAGACAATATTTGTTCACCCCTTGGCCGGCCGCGCAGCATCAAAAACTGTCAGTACCAAGCGAGCGAAAACATCAATACAATCGGATTGAAAGCGCTACCGGATTCGATGGGGACATCCGGTCTCGCCTTACGATCAGAAGATTAGGGAGGGTACACATGAAGGGTCGCAAAGTTTGGAGCATGACGGTTTCGCTGGTACTGTCGCTAAGTTTGATTGCAGGTTGTGCCGGGGGAACGGGGACCGAGCCGAGCAACGACGGAGGAGGTCAGGCCGAAACGTCGAAAACGAACGAGCCGGCCGCTCCGGCGGCAGGAGGATCGGCAAGCGCGGAGCCTTTGGAACTCCAATTTATGGTGCCATCGTATTCCGACGTGCCGGACATGAACGACGAATATTGGTCGGAATGGCAAAAGCGCACGAATACGAAGCTGGATGTCGAGTGGATTCCGTCCGGAGATTACGACACGAAGTTCGACCTTGTCCTTGCATCGGGCAACCTGCCGGAAATATTGGTAGCGACGAGCGCGACGCGGCCGACGCTGCTTAGCGCGATCAAGCAAGGCGCGTTCTGGGATTTAACGCCGTTCTTCGGGGATTTCAGCGAATATCCGAATCTGAAGAACAACAGCGAACCGAACGTATGGAACTATTTAAAGGTAGACGGCAAAATCTACGGCATTCCGCGGAACCGTCCGCACATCGACGTGGCAATTAACATTCGGAAGGACTGGCTGGACAAGTTCAATCTGCCGGTGCCGACGACGATCGACGAGTATGCGAATGCGCTCAAGACGATCGTAAAGGGCGATCCGGACGGCAACGGGAAGAACGATACGATCGGCATCCTCGGTCACGGCTTCCTGCTGGACGACGGAGACAACAACTACATGGGTCCTTTCGGCGCGCTCGACCCGGTGTTTAACGAGCAAGGCGGTCTCGTCAAGGACAACTTGACGACGAATTACACCGAGATGGTCGCTTGGTTCCGCGATTTGTACGCGAACGGCGTGCTTGCGAAGGAGTTCTCCGCGATAAAGAAGACGCAGGCGGAAGAGATGTTCGCCACGGGCCGCGCCGCTTCTTACGCGCGTAACATCTGGCGCGATTATACGTGGGAGCAGGAAATTCGCAAGGTGCAGCCGGAAGCGGAGCTGATCACGCTTCCTCCGCTCGAAGGTCCGAGAGGCAACAGCGCGGGGCTCGCGACGCCGTTCTTCGGCGCGATGTATATCTCCAAGAAGGTGCCGGAGGAAAAGGTGAAGCAAATCCTTGCGTACATGGATATGACGGCGACGCAGGAGTATACGGATTTCAACTACTACGGCATCGAGAACGTACATCACACCGTGGTCGACGGTCAGCCGCAGCTGACGGAGCTCGGCAAGAAGCAGGTGACGACGAACGCGAACCAAGTATTCGCGATGGCTTATAACAACAAAATGAAGGTCGTCAACCCGTCGGCGCCGAAGGCGTACAACGACGCGAAAATGGAGTCGGTTAAGATATTCGCGGAGGTCGGCAAGATCAACATCTTCTCCGTGATCAGCTCCGATACGTGGACGGCGGAATGGCCGAAGTATCAAGCGGAATGGGAGTCGATGGTCGTCAAGGCGATCGTCGGACAAATTTCGATGGAAGAGTACCAAGCGTACGTCGACGGATTGAACGGTAAGCCGGAGATTCAGAAGGCATATCAGGAATTCGCGCAAGCGTACAAAGAAAAGATCGGTAACTAAATCTATGATTAGCGGCCATGGAAAGGGCGGTTTAGAGCTCCTTCCATGGCCCGCATTCACGATTGGAGGCACTCATGGGAAAAGCGGATTGGTTAGAGCAACGGTCGAGAGGCGTACATTTAACCATACGGGATATCGATGTCATCGACTTCGACGCAGAACGGTTAGCCACCGATCTGAAGGCGATGAGCGTGAACGTGTTGTCGTTCTTTTGCGCAGGCTATGTCACCGTGCATCCGACGTCGCTGTCCATCCGGGTCAGTCCGTTTCTTGGAGACCGCGATTTAACGGGCGACATCGTAAAGGCGCTGCATGCGCAGGACATTCGTGCGGTTCCTGCGATGGACTTAAGCTTGATTCCAGGCAACGCGGCGGAGCTGCATCCGGACTGGTGCTCGCTTGACCGGGACGGACATCCGTATAAGGCAAACAAGGACTTAGGCAATTTCTATATCGCTTGTCCGTTGAGCGGATACCAGAACGAATACTTGTCGGAAATTTTGCGAGAAATCGTGACTCGCTACGATGTGGACGGCATTAAGTTCGGGGGAGGCAGCTACGGGTTCTCTTCGTATGGCAATGGCATTTGCTATTGTGCACGCTGCCAAGAAGCGTATAAGGAATACAGCGGCAATGAAGTGCCGGCGAACGACGATTGGAACGACCCGAACTGGGGCGTATTTCAACGCTGGAGACAACAGCGCGTCGTCGATCGATCGAAGTTTCTATACGATCTCGTGAAGTCGCTTCGCGCGGATTTGCCGGTGATGTGCAACAGCGTCGCCTTCGGTGACCCGGGCTGGACGACGAAAGGCGCGCTCGACATCGAACGGATGGCGCAGTACATCGATGCCGTGCAGGTCGAAGCGCAGACGCGCGTTCGCGTGGAGGGCGACACGAACCACTGGGACTTCTTGATGATGCCGGCGGAGGAAGCGAACTTTCTCAATACGGTCAGCGATCATCAGCCGTGGGTGCTGGCGTCGTACTTCCAAGCGTGGCCATGGCGCAGAAATGCGGTCCCTCCGGCGGAGCAGAAGGTCTATATGGCGCAGATTTACGCGAACGGCGGCAATGCGATTTTGAATTTGTCCGGCGGTCCGCCTAAGGTACATGAAGACCAAAGGGGGTTCCCGGCGGTTGCTTCCTTGTATTCATTCGTGGAGAAAAACCAAGCGTATTTCGCAAACGACCGATCGGCGGCCAACGTCGCGCTTCTATACTCGCAGGACACTCTGTTTTATTATGGGAGAGACGATGCGAAGGCTCGTTACGTCGAGGCGATCCGCGGCTTCGAACAAGCGTTGTCGGATTATCACATTCCGTTCGATATCATCTCCGACAACTTCGTGAACACCGGAGATCTTTCGAAATATGCCGCGATCGTGTTGCCATCGGCCGCTTGTATGTCCGATTCGACCGCGGAAGCGTTGCGGGCCTACGTGAGCAATGGGGGAAGCCTAGTCGCAACCTTCGAGACGTCTTTGTTCGATACCGACGGCAACAAGCGCGACGAGTTCTTGCTCTCGGATTTGTTCCAAGCCGCGTATCAAACGACGGAATCGGTCATGGGCGAAAATAACGGCGTGTTTAAACAGGCGTATATGAACATCCGAGACGCGTCCCATCCGCTCCTGAAGACCATTGGCGATACGAAGGTCATCCCGGCGTCCAACCAGTTCTGCCGAGTAAGCGCGAAGAACGGCGGATCCGTACCGTTGACGTTGTCGGCCGCATTCCGCGTGTTCCCTGAGGGGATGTCGTACACGCAGCAACCGGACACCGGACATCCTATGGCGATTGCATCGGAGCACGCGTCCGGAGGAAGGACCGTGTACTTCCCGGGTCAACCGGATACGGCATACCTGCGGGCCGGCTATCCGGACTGGGCGCTGCTGCTCGCGAACGCGGTCAAATGGGCGGTCAACGATTCGTTGCCGCTGCAGACGGATGCGCCGCAGACGGTGCTGACGACGATTCGTTCCCTGCAAAACAAGCAGGCGGTGCATCTCGTCAACGTCAATGGCGGCCGGCGCATGTTCGCCGAAATCATCCCGGCACGGGACATTACCGTCACGCTTCCGGCCACGGACGCGTTCCGTCCGAAGCGCGCGTACCTGCTGTCGGATCATGTGCCGTTAGCGCTGAAAACCGATGCGCAAACCGTATCGGTTACGGTGCCGGTTGTAATCGATTACGACGTCGTAGTATTCGAGGCGTAATTTTCAAAAACAGGGTATCGATCATTCGGGAGAGCAAACGCTGATTCCAGGATGCAATCAGGTGGGGGTACGGAAAGATGGCTAACTGGAAAACGTATTTGGGAATGGGTAATGTTAACAAAAAAACGGTGAATCCGCGGAAATACCTGCTTCGATTAATATGGCTCAGCTGTATTTCCGCCTGCATTCCGGTCATTCTCGCAAGCGCTGCGTACCACTATATTTCGATGAGCCGGATGGAGCAGTACATTCATGCGGAAAGCGACGCCTCGTTGCTTCTCATGAAGGACCGGGCGGAACGGGTGCTGCAAGGCATCGAACAGGAGTCGCTCCAGTTAGCCAAGGACCCGCTGCTCTCGAAGATGATCGGTCACCCGCATCATCCGCAATCGCTCATCTGGCATATCGAGCTATTGGACCGGCTGTCGGTGGCGAAAAACATGAACGGCTTTATCAGCGAAATCTTCCTCTACCTGGACGCCGAAGGTTTAGTAGTATCGAACGAATACGGCGTAATCGCAAGGAATGAGTTCAAGCACGAAAGCGATATCCAAGCCCTGATGCAAAGCGGCCGGCTGTCCCAATGGGCCCGGCTGCCAAGCAGCGGGAAGGACGGTTACATTACGTTCGCCCGTATGCTGCCGATGGTCGGCGGGGGGGAAGCGAAGGCCGTGCTAGCATTCGAGATCGAAGCCGCCTCGTTCGCTAGCTTCCTCGAAGCGGACACCGTCGTCATTCCCAGAGGCTCGGAACTGATCATCTTAAATTACCGTGAATTGTTCGGTACAAACGCTGAAGAGAATGCCCGCAAGCAGGAACTGGCCGCACAGCTGCAAGCGATCGACAATATCGCCGCCGCCGGGAAAAACGAGGAGCGCTTCGTCGCTCCGGGCATTGACGGCAAGCCGGCCCACTACCATTACACGAAGAACATATTCTCCAGGACATATGTAACGATCGTCCCTGAGCACGTAATTACGAGCCAGTTCCGCTGGATCGGAGGCATGACGCTGCTTATCCTACTGTCGTTCATGGGGATCGGAATGATCTTAACATGGATTACGGCGCGCAAGGCGTATAGTCCGATCGAGCGTCTAATCGATTACAGCCGGAGTTTGAATGCGGAGCGCGTCCCCGTCAAGGAGAACGAGCTAGAATATATTAAGGCCACGCTCGACCAACTCAATAAGGAAAAACATCATCTCTCGGAGTTCATGGAGAAAATCGAACCGTCCATGCGGGAGAAATGTCTGCAACAGCTGCTCGTCGGACAATATACGAATCACGCCAGGCTGCTGCAGGATTGCAAAAATTACGGAATCAATACCCAATTTACGAATGTCGTACTGATTGTCCAAGCGGAAAATTTGCACAGCGATAAGCGGTTCCTCCCCGAGGAGCGCAGCATCGTAGCCTTCGCATTGGCAAACGTCATGGAGGAGATCTTGCGCGCGCAAGCGTCGCTTCAAGGCCATGTCGTTCCTTACCAAGGCGCCGGCGTGGCGATCGTTCAGTTTAATTCCGGTCTGGATCAGAACCATATGCATGAACGCACGCTTGAGTATGCTCACGCGGTGTCGTCAGCGTTGAAAAGTGTATTGGCGTTCGATGTGACGGTCGGCATCGGGCGATATTACTCGCACATCGCCGATGCGAGGGTATCCTACAAGGAAGCGCAGAACGCGCTTCAATATCGGATCTTCCAGGATTCGGAGCGCATCCTCTTTATTGAAGATGTGGAGTCTGAGAAAAAGCAAACGATCCTCAGATATCCGCGCGAGCTGGAGGCGGATATGATCGATGCGCTTGATCGGGAGGACGCATCGATGGCCACGGAACACCTGCGTAAATTTGCAGATCTCTTACGAGGATCTCAATCATATGTGTTCATCCATCAGAGCTACCACCTGCTCTTGTCGTCGCTGATCGCGTCATTGGATAAGCATAATGTAAACCAGATGGAACTGATGGAGCAAAATTTGTTCGAACAGCTGAAAACCAAGCAGACCTTCTCGGAAGTGTTCGGTTGGTTCGAACAAACGGTATTTCCGCTCTACGTATGTCTTACCCGGAGCGAGCGCGAATCGGATAGCGAGACAGGAATACAGTATATTTGCAAGTACATTCGAGAAAATTGCGGAGAAGATTTATCGCTCGTGCAATGCGCCGAAATGATCGGGGTCAGTCCATCCTATTTAAGCCGTTTGTTTAAGAAGGAAATGGGTATGAATTTCTTGGAGTACGTCGTGGAATGCAAGGTGTCGGAAGCAAAGCGGCTGCTGCGGGAAACCGAGCGGAGCATCAGCGAGATCGCCTTGGCGGTAGGGTACTCCGAACGGAATTTGAACCGGATCTTTCAACGCCATATCCAGCTTTCGCCCGGCAACTACCGGGCTAAATATCGCTAGCCGCGGAAGCGGCGCCGACCTAGAGACAGTTTTTGCTTTGACGGACCATTTTTGTACGAGGGACCGCATAGCGAAAACTGTCTCTTTCGTACCGTCCGCAAGAGACCATAAGATAAATTTGTAAGCATCGGCATCGTTCAGATTCATAATCATACGTGAAACCTAAGGTGGCATTGTCATGAACAAAACCGAGCTCCCGCAGCTTCCGTACGGCAGCGTCTACTTTCGAAAATCTAATCCGCCGGAAGCGGATTGGGAAAGGGATTATGCGCAGGCTCAGGCCGACGGGATGAACATGTTCCGCCATTGGTTCTTATGGGGGGCGATTGAAACCGCCCCGGACCGATACGATTGGGACGATTACGATCGTCAGTTGGATTTGGCGGCTAGGAACGGAATCAAGACCATTA
Organism: Paenibacillus sp.; assembly: GCF_035645195.1. Lineage (NCBI taxonomy): Bacteria > Bacillati > Bacillota > Bacilli > Caryophanales > Paenibacillaceae > Paenibacillus > Paenibacillus sp. The sequence continues at coordinate 24,580 of NZ_DASQNA010000033.1, forward strand.
TCGCGGAAATGATTACGTCGGTCCCGGAATGGATGGCCGCGGCCCATCCGGACGCCGTCTACCGACGGAGCGACGGAACCCGACTTCGGAGCCAGATGGGGGTGAGTTCGGCGACCGGCGGGTTCGGCAGCGGTACCTCAGGCCTGCTGTGCTTAGATCATCCCGTTGCAAGGGAACGAGCCGGTCGATTCCTCACAGCCCTTGCCGAGAGGTATAAGGATCACCCTTCCGTCGTCGGCTACGATGTTTGGAACGAATGCAATTACGCGGCCGACATTTGCTATTGCGAGCATACGAAGGAACGGTTCCGCGCGTGGTTGGAGCGAAAATACGGAGATCTTGCCGCGTTAAACCGCTCCTGGCGGCGCTACAGCTATACGGCGTGGGAACAAATCGAGCCGCCGGTTACCCTTGCGCCTTATCCGGAGTGTGCGGACTGGCTGCATTTTAAGAGGGAACATTTTTACGAACAGATGCAGTGGAGAATTGATCTCCTTCGCAAGGTCGATTCCCGGAGCTGGATCACGGCGCATGGCATTGCCGGAAGCGTCAATCAGCTTGCGCTCGCCGGGGCGGACGATTGGGAGGCGGCGTCGCGAGTTGATCTCTACGGCTTTACATGGGTCGCCTCCCGCAAGGGCAACGAACCATGGAAGCAGTGGCACGCGGTGGATCTCGTTCGCTCCGCCTCGCGCGGGAAGCCGTTCTGGCACGCCGAGGCGCAGGGAGGACCCCTATGGCTTCAGCCGCAAGTCGTCGGTCGGACGGAGGAGGACGGGAGAATCGCCGACCCGGAGGATCTTCGGGTATGGCAGATGATTTCTTTCGCCGGGGGCGCAAGAGGGTTGCTGTTCCCGAGATGGAGGCCGCTCCTCGACGGACCGCTCTTCGGCGCCTTCGGCCCGTACGGTATGGACGGCGCGCCGACGAAGCGTTCCGAGACGGCTTCGAAGATCGCGAAGTGGGCGAATGCGCCGGCGCGGAAGGAGCTGTGGGAATCGGCGCCCGTCAAGGGCGAGATCGGGATTCTACTGCTGCCGGATTCGCAGGTATTCGACGCGCTGCTGAACGCCGAGAGCCGAGACGAGCATTATAGCCACGCCGCATGGGGCGCCTACCAAGCGTTCTTCGACGGCAATGTGCAGGCGGATTGGATTCGCTTGGAGCAAATAGACGACTACCAGACGGTCTATCTCCCGTATCCGATCATGATGACGGAAGCTGCCGCGGAGACGTTATCGGCATGGGTGCACCGAGGCGGCACGCTGATCAGCGAAGGGTGCCCGGCGTATTTCGGCGAAGGCGGCCGCGTCGGTACGATGCAACCGAATTACGGATTAACCGAACTTTTCGGAGCGGTGGAAACGGACGTTCAGTTCATGCCGGACCGGTTCCGCGAATTGACCTTCGGCTGGAACGGCAACCGCGTTTATGGCGGCGTTTACAAACAGACGTTCCGCCCGACGACCGGCCGCACGGTGGGACGTTACGGCAACGGCTGCCCGGCGGTAATCGAGAACAGCTGGGGGGCAGGACGGACGCTGTTGATCGGCACGTTCCCTTCAGCGGCGTACTACCACGGAAAGCAAGGTACGAACGCAACCTTCTTCGCGAACGTGTTGGAATGGGCCGGCGTTGTGCCAACGCTGAGAATAGCGGGCAGCGGCTCGCTTCAGGCGAGAATGTCCTCCCACCCAAGCGGCGATATGGCGCTATGGATCGTCAATAGCGGCAGAACGCCGGCCGACGCCGAAATCCAAGTGACGCTCCGGAACGAGCAAAGACGATGGAGCTTGTCCAGAATGCATTGGGGGAGCGGGGAGCACTGCGAGCAGCGCGGCGACGCGCTTCGCGTCCATGTACCGGCGCGAGATGCGTTGGTCGTTTGGCTGACGATGAACGAGGGCGTAAACGATGACCCTGGAGCGGACGCAGATGGGTAACGCGAATCGAATGGAGGGCTTATATGAAAATCAAGCGAATTGAAACATTCTCTACAAGGATGCTTTCGATCGTCCGCGTGACAACCGAGGACGGCATGCAGGGTTACGGGCAGCTGGCTCCGTATCATGCCAATTTATCGGCGGCTGTGCTGCATCAGCAGATCGCGCCCCATGCGCTCGGTGCGGATGCGAACGACATCGGAGGACTCGTCGAGCGCTGCATTCGCAAGGAACACAAATTTCCCGGATCATACGTATGCAGGGCGGTAGGCGGACTCGATACGGCGCTGTGGGATTTGAAGGGGAAACGCGCGGGAAAGAGTGTATGCGAGCTGCTCGGCGGAACGCCTCGAGCGATTCCTGTCTACGGCTCCAGCATGCGCCGGGACATCGCGCCGAAGGATGAAGCGGAACGGCTGCTTCGCCTGCAGGAGACGTACGGTTACGAGGCGTTCAAGATACGGATCGGCAACAACTTCGCCTACGACGTAGACGTCTATCCGGGCCGAACGGAGGATGTCGTGAAGGAAGTGCGCAGGGCGCTCGGGCCCGGCACGCACCTCTTCGTCGACGCGAACAGCGGCTTCACCCCGAAACGAGCCATCGAGGTCGGGTACTTCCTTCAAGAGCAAGGGGTCACCCATTACGAGGAACCGTGTCCGTATCCGGAGCTGGAGTGGACGAAGCAGGTCGCCGACGCGCTCGACATTCCGGTTACGGGCGGGGAGCAGGATACCGATCTGGCACAGTTCCGGCGCATGATCGCAATGGGCGCCGTGGACGTCGTGCAGCCGGACATCTGTTACCTCGGGGGCATCGACCGCACGCTGCAGGTTGCGGAAATGGCGCGCACGGCGGGGATCCCTTGTACGCCGCACGCCGCTAACCTCTCGATGGTCACCGTGTTTACGCTTCACTTGGTGGCGGCCCTCCGGAACGCCGGGCCTTATATGGAATTTACGATCGAACGCGATCCTTGGACGGAAGGGTTTCTAACGAAGCCGCTCGCCGTCGAGAACGGGGCCGTTCGGGTCCCGGAAGGACCGGGCTGGGGCGTTGACATTTCGCCGGAATGGCTGGCGAAAGCGGAATATGCGGTAAGCGAATAACGAATAAAGGAGAAGGCGGGTGGAAGCGCATGTCATTGTCCCTATCGACGAAGAAGAATAAATCCCTGACGCAGACGCGGTCGAGCCTACTGAATCGAATCGTTCAGCATCGCTGGCTGTACGTATTGGCGCTCCCGGGGCTGTTGTACCTCGTATTGTTTAAGTACGCCCCGATGTGGGGGTTGTCGATCGCTTTTAAGGAATATAACCCGTATGCCGGCTTCTGGGGAAGCGAATGGGTCGGCTTTAAACACTTCGCCGAGCTGTTCCGGAGCGAAAGCTTTTACATTATGCTGCGAAATACGTTCGCGATCAACATCTTCGGTTTAGTGTTCATGTTTCCCGTTCCGATCGTTCTCGCCTTGATGCTCAACGAGGTGCGGCATGAGACGTTCAAACGAATCAATCAGTCCATCGTATACCTGCCGCATTTCTTGTCTTGGGTCGTCGTGGCGAGTATGACCTTCTTCCTCTTGTCCACGGATGTAGGCATCGTGAATAAGATCATCACGGAGTACGGCCATGATTCCGTCACGTTCTTATCCGAGCCGAAATACTTCTGGGCGCTCCTCACGGCGCAGACGATGTGGAAGGAAGCCGGCTGGGGCACGATCATTTTTCTCGCGGCGATGGCTGGCGTCGACCCGGCCCGGTATGAGGCAGCCGTCATGGACGGTGCGTCGCGCTGGAAACAGATCTGGCATATTACGCTGCCGGCGATCCGCCCGACTATCATCATTCTGCTCATTCTGCGACTTGGGCAAATGGCGGACGTCGGCTTCGAGCAAGTGATCCTGATGACGAACCCGCTCGTCACATCGGTGTCCGAGGTGTTTGACACATACGTCTATACGGTCGGCATTCTTCGCGGGCAAATCAGCGTCGGCGTCACGGTCGGCATGTTCAAAGGCGTCGTCGGACTCGTCCTCGTCGTCATCTCGAACTATATCGTCAAGAAGATGGGCCATGAAGGAATTTACTAAATGGGGTGACTATTCATGAGCTTCGTAGCGAAGAAAAAAATAACGGCTTTCGATTACGTAAACTATTCCCTGCTCGGCATCATTTCGCTCGCCAGCGTCTTTCCTTTCATTTATGTGTTCAGCGTTTCGTTTACGGACCCGGAAGTGTACGTTCCGCTGAAATTTTATTTGTTTCCCGAACAATGGTCGCTCGCTGCGTACCAATACATTTTGTCGACCAACAGCTTCGTGAACGCATTCAAGAATACCACATTCGTCACGGTCGTCGGCACGATTCTCAGCATTCTCGTTTCGTTTACCTTTGCGTATGCGCTTACAAAGAAATCGATGCCGGGGCGCAATTTGATGATGAGCGCTGTCGTATTCACGCTCGTATTTAACGCGGGCATTCTTCCGAATTACCTCCTAATTAAAGAGTTGGGACTGCTGAATTCGCTGTGGTCGCTCATTTGGTCCGGTCTTACGAGCGCTTGGAGCTTGATCGTCATTAAGAGCTTCTTGGAATCGTTGCCGCCGGAGCTGGAGGAGGCGGCCCGCATTGACGGGTGTTCCGAAATCGGAGTGTTTTGGCGGATCGTCATTCCGTTGTCGATGCCCGCGATCGCTGCGTTTACGCTGTTCTTCGCCGTCGCGTACTGGAATACGTACTTTAACGCATTAATCTACGTGTCCGACTCCGAGAAATGGACGCTTCAAGTGCTGGTGAAATCCCTCGTAATCGATTCCGACTCGAACGGCGTCGGCGCGGCCGGAGCTTCCGGCGGAGACGGAGCGTTCCTGCCGCAGGAGACGATTCGCATGGCTTCGATCGTGCTGGCCATGGCTCCGATTTTGCTCGTGTATCCGTTCTTGCAGAAGCATTTCGCGAAGGGCGTCATGCTCGGATCCGTGAAGGGGTAATTCAATCTATTGGAAAAAGGCAGGTGGCCTCGGTCATGCAGCTGATTTACGATCATAAAGATCCGCTGGTGCGTTTCGGCATGCAGCAAATTAAGGCCAGCTTGGAGCGCAGGGGCATCGACTTTGTCGAGAAGTTCACGCAATACGGGACTACGCTCCTTCCGGAGCGCGGCATCGTCGTCACGAAGGTAACGGCAGTCAAGGGTGCCCCTGTTCCGTACGAGGATCAGTCATTTCTGATCGCAGAGAAGCGTCCCGGCCGCATCCACATCGAAGGGTCGGACTCCCGCGGCCTCCTATACGGCTGCTTGGAATGGGCAGAACGGCTGCAGCGCGGGCAAGACGGCCTCTCGGGGCTGGAAATTAGGCAAAAGCCGGCGCTAGGTATGCGAGGGGTGAAGTTTAATCTCCCTTACGCGCCGTTCGACTCGGGGGACCCGTTCGTAAAGAACGAGGAGACGTGCCTTGACTTCGATTTTTGGAAGAACTACATCGATATGCTGGCGCTTAACCGCTACAACTGTCTGAGCCTGTGGTCGGAGCATCCGTATCATATGATGGTCGTCTCTCCGAAATATCGAGCGGCGAATCCGTTCTCCGATCTTGAGATCGAGCGGAATATTCAACTGTTCCGCAACGTGTTTCGGTATGCGGCGGACCGCGGCATCGACGTCTATTTGTTTACCTGGAACATTCGAATTTTGCCATCCGTCGCCGCTGCTCTAGGCTTGCCGGAGACGGTCGGCGATTTCGGCAACATGTACGACGAGCTCATTCACCGCGTAGGCATCCCGTTGAACCGATTCCGCAGCCGCTCCGAGCCGATTCGCGATTACGTCCGGGAGATGGTGCTGCAACTGCTGTTGACGTACCCGGAGCTCAAGGGTCTCGGCACGTCGGCCAGCGAATGGATGGACGGCGACGGCTACGAGCGGGAGCAGTGGATCGTCGAAACGTACGTGGAAGCGATCAAGGAGTCGGGTCGGGACATCCCGTTCATTCATCGAACGAATATGCAGAATGCCGGGAAAGAAATCCGTGAGCTGGTCGCGCCGCTTTTTCCCAAAGATCGGTTCTTCATTAGTTGGAAGTACTCCAACGCGCACGCGTACTCGCACCCCGAACCGCAATTCGAGAAACTGTGGGGCGCTTGGGAGGGGATCGACCTCGAAAATACGCAGGTGCTGTACACGGTACGCAACGACGATGTGTTTACGCACCGGTGGGGGGACCCGGAGTATGTGCGCGCTTACGTGTTAGGGATGATGAAGCCTTATGTCAAAGGATTTTACTGGGGCGCCGACGGTTATATCTGGGGCAATGATTTTCAGCACATCGATCATGGGCATAAAACATGGAAGTACGACTTCGAACGGCATCTGCTGCAGTTTCAGCTGTGGGGGAGGCTCTCCTACAATCCCGACGCCGGCGACGAGGTGTGGTCGACAGGGGGGAGACAGCAGTACGGACGCGAACACGCGCCGCTGTTCTTGGAAGGATTACGTCACGCTTCGAAAATCATTCCGGCCGTAAACCGGCTGTTCTGGATCGATTACGATTTCCAATGGCATCCGGAAAGCTGCTTGTCGCAGGTGAGCGGATTTAAGACAATATTGGATTTCGTCGACGGGTCCCCGATGCCGGGCGTCGGCGTGATGAGCTTGAAGGAGTATGCGGCCGCCGAGGCTGCGGGCGAACAGGTCGGTCCGCCGAATTCCGGCGTTGAGACGCCGGCGGACATCATCGGTTCGCTTCGGGACGCAGCGGACCGGACGGAGCAGACCGCTCTCAGGCTCCAGAGCGAGCTCGGAGAGTTGTGCGGCGGGCATGCGGAGTGTACGCTGTATGATTTATTCGCTTACGTAGAGATGGGACGTTACTATGCTTGCAAGTTTTCGGCTGCGCTGGAACTGAACCGTTACCGCCTTTCCGGGGAGGCTCATCTTCGCGAAGCCGCCGTCACGGCCTTGGAGCAGGCGGCACGGCACTGGGAGAAGCTCGGGTATTATTGGAGCTTACATAATAAACCGTACTTCATGGCAAGGGTGAAACGGACGTTCGGTTACCCGTTCTACATGTTGGACGTGTCGGCGGATATCGAGCTCGCTCGTCGGTTTATGCGGGAGGGGGAAGACGCGTGATTCATGAGGTAATGCTGCCAAGCCGCATCGTGTATGGGGTTGGTTCGTTCGCCGAGGTCGGTGCGCATGCGGCCGCGCTTGGGAGCAAAGCGTTGATTGTCAGCGATCCGGTGATGGAGCGAATCGGGCATGTCGCGGCGTGCATGCGGTATTTGGACGAAGCGGGAGTCAGCTGCGCGGTTTATTCCGGGGTTCACACGGAGCCGACCGATCTTCATGTGGACGAAGCGATGCGAATTTGCTCCGAGGCGGAATGCGACGTCGTGGTCGCGGTCGGCGGCGGAAGCTGCATCGACGCGGCGAAGGCGGTCGCCGTGATGATGAACAACGAGGGACGAATTCGAGATTACGTTGGAGGTAAAAAGCGGTTCGGCTCCAAGCCGCTTCCGCTGATCGCCGTCCCGACGACGGCGGGCACCGGCTCCGAGGTGACGAAGGTTACCGTCATCATCGATACGTCCGACGACGTGAAGATGATGATTTCGCAGCCGGAGCTGCTGCCCGCGGTTGCGATCGTCGATGCGGCGCTCTCGATGTCGTGCCCGCCTTCGGTCATCGCCGCATCGGGAATCGATGCGCTGTGTCACGCGATCGAGGCGTATCTCTCGAGGAAGGCGCAGCCGATGTCAGACGCTTGGGCGCTGCAAGCGATCGATCTGATTTATCGGAATTTGCCGGAGATTTATTCCGGACAGGGCGATACCGCACGCTTCGAGCAGGTCGCGCTGGGCGCCATGCTGGCGGGTGCGGCGTTCTCCAACGCCTCCGTAACGCTTGTGCACGGCATGTCTCGCCCGATCGGCGCGCTGTTTCATGTGCCGCACGGGATCTCCAACGCGATGCTGCTGCCGGCGGTGCTCGCGTATACGGCCCCGGCGGCGACGGGCCGGCTTGCGGACATCGCCCGCGTCATGCGCCCCGAATACGCGGACTTGAGCGTGGATGCGCTTGCGGAGCTTGCGCTCGGCGAGGTTCGCCGTCTGTGCGCGGAGCTTGACGTGCCGAACCTGCGCGACTGGGGACTCGACCGCGCCGCGTTCGAGGCGGCAATTCCGAAGATGGCCCTCGACGCGGCGGCAAGCGGAAGTCCCGCCAACAATCCGCGTTCGGTCACGGTGGCCGAGATCGAAGCGTTATATCGGATGTGCTATGAGTACAGCTTTGTAGATAGAGATCAGGAGGGAATTGTCTGATGACGGCAGCAGTTACAACGTTGCGGAATTATATCGGCGGCACATGGGTGGAATCGCGGGGAGAGACGATCGACGTCCCGAATCCGGCGAACGGCGAGTCGTTGGCTCGGGTGCCCCTCTCCACGCGCGCCGATTTGGAAGACGCGGTCGAAGCCGCCGCGAAAGCGTTCCCGGGTTGGAGCTCGACCGCAGTTCCGAAACGGGCCCGCATTTTGTTTAAATACCAACAGCTTCTCGTCGAACATTGGGAGGAGCTGGCCCGCCTCATTACGTTGGAGAATGGCAAGAGCTACACGGAGGCTTACGGCGAAGTGCAGCGGGGCATCGAGTGCGTCGAATTCGCGGCCGGCGCGCCGACGCTGATGATGGGCGCACAGCTGCCCGATATTGCAACGGGCATCGAGTCCGGCATGTACCGATACCCGCTCGGCGTCGTCGCCGGCATCTCGCCTTTTAACTTCCCGATGATGGTGCCGTGCTGGATGTTCCCGCTCGCGATCGTATGCGGCAACACGTTCATACTGAAGCCGTCGGAGCGTACGCCTTTGCTTGCGAACCGGCTGGCCGAACTGTTTACCGAGGCGGGATTGCCGAACGGCGTATTAAACGTCGTGCACGGTGCGCACGAAATCGTCAATTCGGTGCTGGAGCACCCCCGGATCCGCGCGGTGTCCTTCGTCGGCTCGCAGCCGGTGGCGGAGTATGTGTATAAGACAGCCGCCGCTCACGGGAAACGGGTCCAGGCGCTGGCCGGCGCGAAAAACCACAGCATCGTGCTGCCGGATGCCGACTTGGACCTCGCGGTCAGCAACATCGTCGGTGCCGCTTTCGGCTCCGCTGGAGAGCGCTGCATGGCTTGTGCCGTCGTTGTTGCCGTAGGCGACGTGGCGGAGCCGCTTCTTGCGAAGCTGACCGAAGCCGCTCGCAGCATGAAGATCGGCGACGGTTTGCAGCCCGATGTCTTCTTAGGACCGGTCATTCGCGCCGAGCATAAAGCGAGGACGATCGGTTACATCGAGGCGGGCGTTCGCGAGGGAGCGACCGTCGTCGTAGACGGCCGCGAAGCCGCAGCGGCATCGGAAGAAGGCTACTTCCTTGGGCCGACGATCTTTGACCGGGTTACGCAGGAAATGAGTATTTGGCGGGACGAAATTTTCGCTCCAGTGCTAAGCGTCGTTAGGGCGGACAGCTTAACGGAGGCGATCGCGATCGCGAATGCGTCGGAATTCGCGAATGGCGCATGTCTCTATACGGACAGCGCGAAAGCGGTTCGTCAGTTCCGCGAGGAAATCGATGCCGGGATGCTCGGCATTAATGTGGGCGTTCCGGCGCCGATGGCGTTTTTCCCGTTCTCGGGGTATAAAAAATCGTTCTACGGCGATCTTCACGCGAACGGTCGAGACGGGGTGGAGTTTTATACGCGTAAGAAAATGGTGACGGCAAGATATTGATCTGGGCTCAAAATGAAAAGGGGATGGTTAGCATGAAAATCGGATTTATCGGACTTGGGAACATCGGAATGCCGATGGCGCTACAGTTGGTGAAGGCAGGGTTTGAGGTTTACGGGAAAAATCGCAGCCCAGGCAAAGAGCAGACATTCATCGAGCGCGGTGGAAAGGCGGGGTTGTCGCTCGGGCAGCTTGCGGCGGAGATGGACATCGTCATCACGTGCTTGCCGATGCCGGCCGATGTCGAAGAGGTGTATCTCGCGGAAAGCGGCTTGCTTGCAAACGCCCGGGAAGGCTTGATTGTAATCGATTGCAGCACCGTGTCTACGGCATTGAGCCGGAGGTTGTTCGAGCGATCGGAGGAAGCGAGGGCGAAATTCCTCGATGCGCCGGTCAGCGGCGGCACGGCGGCGGCGGAGAACGGCACGCTCAGCATCATGGTCGGCGGTCGCCGGGACGTGTTCGACCGCGTGTCTGCCGCCGGGGTGTTCGACGCGATGGGGAAGAACATCTATTATGTCGGCGAAGCCGGCAGCGGTTCCGCAGTGAAGTTGATCAATCAGCTCATGGTCGGCATTCACACGCAGGCGTTCAGCGAGGCGTTCGCGCTCGGGCGGGCGTCCAACCTAGACCCGGATACTTTGTTTACGATCTTAAACAGCAGCTTGGCGCAAAGCAAAATTATGGAACGCCATTATACGTTATACATGGCGAAGGATTCGTATGATCCGGGCTTCGCGATCAAGCTTCTATCCAAAGATTTAAATTTGGTGGCGGAAACCGCTGCAGCTTCCAATGTTCGCCTGCCGGTCGGGGGGCGGGTACAGTCGCTGCTCGGGCGAGCCGAGGGCGAATACGGCGCGCTCGATATGTCCGGGATGGCCGTGTACCAAGCCGACGGCGACCGGCGTCTCCGCGAGGAGGGCGCATTGAAGCATTTCGCCGTGTTCTTGCCGATGCTCGATGCCGAGAAGAGCGCATTGTACCGCGAAGAGCATCTGCGCTTCTTGGATGAGCGCCGCGCGGCCGGCATGCTGCATGCGAACGGCCGTTTCGTCGACGGCGCGGGCGGCTTGGTCATCTACCGCGCCTCCTCCTACGACGAGGTCGAGCGTTGGGTGCGCCAAGACCCGTATATCGTGAAAGGCGCTAGACGATACGAAATCCACGAGTGGGATATCGTGTTGGCGGATCGATAATTTATTCGAACAAAAACTTTGTTGGATGCACTCCTTAGAACGGATATTTCGATGCCTTTCTAAGGGGTGTATTTTTTTGCGAATCGTCAAAATTTTGCAAATTTATTGCATGGGCAACTGTATACTATTTATACATCCGACTTCCAAGGGAGTGTTGCCCTTGAAAAAAGATATCCGCCTCTACGCCGGCATCGGAGTCGTTCATCATTCCGCATTCCGTAGCCGGCCCGGTGCGTGGAGGTGAAACTGCAACGCGCGGAGGAAGCCGATCAACCGAAGATTAACGCTGATAAATGCCGCGGCTGCGGCTTTTTCGCGTGGTTGGGATCGCTCGATAATATGAATAAAGTTTTGCGTCATACGATCAAATCCAAGATAGGATGTCGATGCCCATGCTATTCGGCTATCACGCAAGCCGCAAAAGACTACTCTCCTATTTTTACGAAACGATGACGTTAAAACGTAGAATCATGATGTTATTTCTCATGAACTCCTTCATCCCCGTCGCGCTTGTCGGTATGATCTCATACGATTCCATTCATTCCATTCTCAATACGAAAATTCAAGACGGCATCCGCAGCAACTTAACGCAAGTCGTTGGTTCCATGGAAAATGCAATCAGCAACTTGAACCATGTGTCGCAGCAACTGGCGTACGAGGGAACGATCGGCAAGAAGCTTAATATTATGCTGACTTCCGAACAGCCCTTCGAACGATCGCGGGTGGCCGCCGAATTAAAGAACGAGCTGAATTTAATCACGTTAACGAACCCCGGCGTCGGGCTGAATTTTTATTATTTTTCGGAAACCGGCAAGTTTGAGTTCGAGAGTTTGCCCGTCAAACCGGGAGCTGCTCCCGAAACCCTGCCGTTGCTGTTCGACTATTACGGGATGTCCTATTACGGACCGCATGCGACCAATTACCGGTTGGGGGATCAAATCGTCATTTCTGCGCTTCGGAAGGTGGAGCTGCCGAGAAGGGACGACGTGTTCGTCTACCTGGAGAGCGGTTTCAATATTACGCAAAATATTATGGAATCCGGATACGGCGGGCAAAAGGCGTCGTTTCTGTTTTTGGACAATGCCGGAAATATCGTCTTTAGTCAGTTATCCGAACAGTTCCCGGCCGGCTCGGCATTCTCCGCCGCAGGCACTCAGGGCATGCGAAACGGATTTTACTGGTTTAAGGAAACCAGTAATCAGGGCTGGAGCGTCGTATCCGCCATATCCGCGGCGGACTATAACCGAGAGATCAATCTGTGGTATCGAAAATTTATGCTGTTCTCGCTGTTTGCGTTCGGAATCAGCTTGTTTACGGCATGGCTGCTTTGGAAGATGGTGTACAAGCCGCTGAAAGTATTCAACGCGGAAATCCGCCGCATGGCGAATCATCAGGCCGAAGCGGCTGTGACCTCGGCGCGGTGTCGCATTCCGGAATTCGATTATTTGTTAAAGAAGTTCAGTCTAATGAAGGAGCAGATTTGGGAGCTGTTCGCGGAAATCAAGCAGAAGGAAAAGCGCCGTTTGAATCTAGAGGTGGAAAAGTTGTTGTACCAGATCAACCCGCACTTCTTAATGAACACGTTAAATACAGTGCATTGGCTGGCTCTGGTCAACGGACAAACCGAAATCGACCGCCTGGTTCAAGCGCTGAACAAGCTGCTTCATTACAATCTTGGAAAACTCGGTGAATATTCGAACGTAGGGGACGAAATCAGTGCGGTCGAGCAGTATTTGATCCTGCAGCAAATTCGGTACGACTTCATATTCGATGTGAAAATCGACGTCGACGAAGACACGCTGAAGACGCCGATGCCGAGGTTTATTCTACAGCCGCTCGTAGAGAATGCCCTCTATCACGGCTTCCGCGAGAACGGGTACGTTCGGCTCCAAGTCGCACGAAACCGGGATCTCGAGATTACGATCATCGACAACGGCGTAGGCATGTCGGAGGAGACGATCGAACGACTGCTGCATAACGAGCAGCCCGAGCACCGGAAGGTAGGCATGGGGATCGGCTTGAACTATGTGAAACGGATGATCGAAGCGCAGTACGATGGTAAGGCGAGTCTGGACATTCAGAGCGCGGAAGGCAAAGGCACCCGAATCCATCTTCGGTTGCCGGTGACGGGAGGGGCATGCGAATGATCAAGGTGCTCATCGTCGAGGACGACAAGCTCGTCCGAATGGGGCTCGTTCACGCGATGCCGTGGAAGGCGTACGGTATGGAGGTCGTCGGCGACGTCTCGCACGGCCAAGAAGCGCTTACGTTCATGGAACATAGCGAGGTCGATTGCGTGATCACCGATCTCGAGATGCCGATCATGTCGGGGATCGAGCTAATGCATGTCCTTCGCAAGCGGTATCCGTCCGTTCAGATCGTCGTGCTGACGCTTCATAAGGATTTCGAATACATCCAAGAAGCGCTGCGATTGGGCGCTATCGACTATATCGCGAAAGTGCAGCTCGATAAGGAGCAATTCGAGGTAGTGCTGGAGAGACTGCAGCGGCTGATTGCGGAGAAGCGGCGGGCGGAACGCCCGGCGTCGCCTGCCGATATCCCGCAGGACGGGTTTTCGCTTGATTTCGGGTATGCGCTGTTTTCCCTGCAGGATACGAGCGATATTCGATGGCTGGAGTCCGTCGATGGCGCGCCTCCGTTCGACGAGATCGGCAATGCGGCGTGGTTTCTGGCTCCGGATAGCGAAGAAGGCCTTGACCGCGTCGCAGAAGTCGTTACGAAAGCACTTCGGAACAGGGCGGGGTGGACGCTGGTTCGAATCGAGGGGATTCGCGGTCGTAAGCCGCAGGAAGTTTACAGCAAGCTTCGAACGTATCGCGGTCGCGATTACTTTTATGATTTCGACGATGCCGTACCGGCGACGGCGATTTCATTCGACCGTATTGCGCCTCACGTCGACAAGCTGAGCGAAGCAGCATTCGAATCCCTGAAAGCCGGTTGGTTGTCCTTCGATTGGATCGCCGACGAGAAGCTCTTCGAGATAAAAAAGGAACAGCTTATGCGGCTGCGGCTGCCGAGCGAGAAACTGAATTATTTACTCTACGAAATCGTCTCGCAATGGAACCGGAGATATTCGACCGGGGTTTTGCCGTCCGAGCTGATCTTATCCGAACCGACGCTAAGCTGGCAGGAGACGGAACAGTGGCTCGCGCGGATTCGCACAAACACGATCGAACTGTCAAAGAAGCTTCCTTACTCGATAGAGGTCGTGTGCTGCATTACGAAGGCCGCGAGAATCGTGGAGGAGGAGCTCGAACGACCGTTGTTCGCCGTCAACGTCGCGAAACGCGTGAACATGAGCCGGAGCTACTTCAATCAATGTTTCAAGGACATCATCGGCTGTTCCTTCAACGAATATGTACGTGCGACCCGATTGGAAAAGGCGAAAAACTACTTGCTTCATACAACCAAGCCGATCCAGTGGATCGCCGAGCGGACCGGATACTCCGATGAGAAGTATTTCGCTCGCGTGTTCCGCCAGCTGCAGTCAATGACGCCCACAGAGTTCCGGAGTAAGCATCGAAGGGGAAGTGGAGAATCGTACGAAAATCGGTGAACATTTGTCTGAAAAAGCGAGCGGGCTTTCGGTCGAAAGCACACCCTCTTCCTGCCAATCATCTAACGTAAAGCGCTTTCACGTTTGGTACATTGAAATTACACCACGAAGCCGCTTTCGGTGAACTGAGAAAATGACGAGGGGAAGTGTTAGTGATGTGGAAGAAAGGCTTTATGATCGCAATGGCCGCGATGCTCGTCTTCCTAAGCGCATGCGCCGATTCAGGCGGAAGCGGGGGGGCCGGCGAGTCGAACGGAGGTAACGATGGAACCGCAGCGGAACAGACGCCGTCCACCGGCGAAACGCCCGCCGCACCGGCAAATTACGACCCGATGGGCAAATACCCCGAGCCGATCACGCTCACGACCGGCATCTGCGTCGATCCGGGAGCTCCTAAGGATTTGCCGGCAGGGGATACGCTCTCCAACAACGCGTACACCCGGGCGGCGCTGAAAGATCTAAATATTGAGCTAAAGGAGCATTGGTCCGTCTCCTGTACGAACCTGGACCAAAAGATCAGCTTGTCGATCGCCAGCAACGATTTGCCGGACGCGATGATCGTCGACCGCGTGCAGCTTCGGAAGCTGGTGGAGGCCGACCAAATCGCCGATATGACGGAAGCGATCAAGTACGCCCTGCCGATGTCGCAAGCCGCGTGGGAATCCTCGAAGGGAGCGGCGATCGAAGCGGCGACCTTCGACGGCAAGATCATGGCGATTCCAAGCTCTAACCACGCGGACGGCAGCCTGAAAAATATGTGGATCCGCAAGGATTGGCTCGATAAGCTTGGCCTCGAGCTTCCGGATACCCTTGAGGAATTAGAGGCCGTCGCCAGGGCGTTCGTCGAGCAGGACCCGGACGGCAACGGTCAGAAGGATACCATTGGAATTATGGGCATGGACGTAAACGACACGATGTACGCTACGTTCCTGCAGCAGAACGATAAGGGCCTCGGCAGCATCTTCTACGCCATGGGCGCGTTCCCGGGCTATTGGATCGAAGGCGCGGACGGCGCGACGTACGGCTCGATCCTGCCGGAGACGAAAGAGACGTTGGCGCTGCTGCGGGATTGGTACGCCGAAGGCTTGATCGATTCGCAGCTTGGCATCCGCAAGGACGCGAACGAACCGATCATCTCCGGCAAAGTCGGCATCTTCTTCCAATCGCTCTGGGCCGTCTACACGCCGCTCACGGATGCATGGAAGAACGATCCGACCGCGAACTGGCAAGCGTACGCGCTCCCCTTGGACGGCAGCGGCAAGTGGACGCAGCCGGTGAACGCGGCAGCGAACGACTTCATCGTCGTGCGGAAGGGGTACCCGCATCCGGAGGCGGCCGTGAAAGCGCTGAACTATCGCTTGACGTACGGGGACTATTACGAGTTCGAGCACGGCCTCGACGCGAGCCATATCCCGCTCCGGATCGATACGCAGGAGCGTTATCAGATGAAGCAAATCGCCGAGCTGATCGAGAGAGTGTCCATCGGCGGCGAACCGAAGGAAATTCTGGACGTTCCGTGGGAGCCGTCGCTGTTCGACCAAGACTACGACTATTATCTGAAGGTGAAGAAAGAGCCTTACAACGAATACGACATTCAATACTGGAACACGGAAGATCTGGTGCAGATGCCGCGCATTTACGGCCGGATCGTAGGAACGAGACCGATCCGGGATCCGAATCGTAACGACCTCTCAAGCCTCGTGTACGAGCAAACGCCGACGATGACGGAGCGCTGGACGAACCTGACGAAGCTGGAGACGGAGACGTTCCTGAAAATCATTATGGGCGCGGCGCCGATCGAGGAGTTCGACAGCTTCGTGGAGAACTGGAAGCAGCAAGGCGGAGATCAAATCACGTCGGAAGTGCGGGAGATCGCGAAGTAAGCACTCGCAGAGGCGCGGCGAAAACGCGGCGCCTCTCTTTCCAACAAGGTCCGGAGGGAGGGAGGGATCACCATGTCCGTGGCCGAAAAATCCAACCTCAGCAGCAGCATCAACACCGACGCTGCAGTGTTAAAGAAACGCAGCGCGAAATCCAGGGGGTTCGGCAAGCATTATCTTCTGATGTTGCTGCCGGGATACCTCTGGGTGACCCTGTTTTGCATCGTGCCGATGTTCGGCATCGCCATCGCCTTCCAAGACTTCAATCCCGCGAAGGGAGTACTCGGCTCCGAATTTGTCGGACTGAAGACGTTCGAATACATGTTTGTCCTTGAGGACACCGTAAACATTTTTTTGAACACGCTGTTTATTGCGGTGCTGAAGATCGTCGGACATTTGATCGTCCCGCTCGTGTTCGCACTCATGCTCAATGAGGTCAGGCATATGCTGTTCAAGCGCACGGTACAGACCATCGTGTACCTGCCGCATTTTCTATCGTGGGTCATTCTAGGCGGGATCGTGTTGGATATTTTCTCGTATGACGGACCCGTTAATCAGCTCCTGGCCGCGTTCGGCCTGCAGAAGCCGATCTTGTTCTTCGCGAAGGCGGAATGGTTTCCGTTCTTCGTAGCGGGCAGCGACGTGTGGAAGGACTTCGGATTCAACACGATTGTCTACTTGGCTGCCTTAACGGGCATCAACCCCGCCTTGTACGAGGCTGCGGGCATCGACGGGGCGAACCGCTTCCGGGCGCTGTGGCATATTACTTTACCCGGCATTCGGACGACGGCGGTGCTGCTGGCCGTGCTCAGTCTCGGTCAAATCTTAAACGCGGGCTTCGACCAAGTGTTTAACATGTACAATCCTTTGGTGTACTCCACGGGGGACATCATCGATACATGGGTGTACCGGGTCGGACTCTTGGACCTGCAGTATGAGTTAGCTACCGCCGTAGGTCTTCTGAAGTCCGTCGTAGGTTTTATCATGATCATCATTTCTTACGCTTTGGCTTATAAGTTCACCAATTATCGCATCTTCTAGACGATTGGAGGGAGGACGGTGATTCGAAGCACGACGTTCGGTTCAAGAATGTTCGACATCGCATTGCTTGCGGCGCTCAGTCTCATCACGCTCTCTTGCATTCTTCCGATTTGGTATACGCTGGCGCTGTCGTTCAGCTCCAAATCGGCGGCGGCTGCCGGGATGGTATGGCTCTGGCCGGTCGACTTCAATGTCAATTCGTATCGCCAGCTGCTGGAAGACAGTCAATTCTTCCGCTCGTTCTGGACGTCCATCCAACGCGTCGCCCTCGGGGGAGCGCTGAACTTTATCGTCGTGGCGATGACGGCGTACCCGCTGTCGAAGAGCTCGAGGGAATTTAGGCAAAGAAACGTGCTGATGTGGATCTTGGTATTCACGATGCTGTTTCACGGCGGGTTGGTTCCCTTGTATTTAACCGTGAAGGCGTTAGGTCTCATTAACAGCATCTGGTCGCTGATCCTGGTAGCCGGCGCGCATGGGTTGGTGTTCAACATTATCCTGACGGTGAATTTCTTCCGGAATTTGCCGAGCGAGCTGGAAGAGGCCGCATTGGTCGACGGCGCGGGCCCGTGGCGGATGCTGTTCCAGGTGTTCATCCCGCTCTCGGTGCCGGTGCTCGCGACTGTCACCCTATTTAGCCTCGTGATGCATTGGAACGAGTTTCTGTATGGGTTAATTTTCATGACCCGGGAGGAATTTTATCCGCTGCAAACGTACATTCAGCAGATGGTTATCGTCTTCGATCCGAACATCATGGACGAGGAGCAGCTGAAGATGCTGGCGGAGCTGTCGAACCGGACGCTCAACGCGGCGAAAATTTTCATCGCGATGATCCCGGTACTGCTCGTGTACCCATTCCTCCAGCGGTATTTCATTCATGGGATTACGCTGGGTTCAGTAAAAGAATAATTTTTTCGGAAACGGAGGGGGCCCCCATGCCATGGTGGTCGAACAATCGGCTGCGCTTGATTCAGAACAACCTGCGGGAGAGTGACGCGAACCTCGATGTCGACGCGTTGATCAAGCAGTTGAAGGAGCTGCACGCTAACGTGCTTATGATCAACGCGGGCGGGATCGTAGCGTTCTACCCGACCAAATTGGAATACCAGTACCGGGCCGCCGGCCAGCAGAAGGACCTGGTGCGGGAGGCGCTCGACAAGGCGCATGCCGAGGGTATGAAGGTCATCGTACGATTCGATTTCAGCAAAGCGCACGAGAGCATTTTTGAGAAGAAGCCCGAATGGTTTTACCGAACGAAGGAAGGCCGGGAGGTCAATTACCATGGCATCGTGCATTCCTGTATCAGCAGCTATTACCAACAGGAATACTCGTTGAAGATTATCGACGAGGTGCTCACGAATTACGACGTGGATGGGATCTTCTTCAACTGGTTCGGCTACAACACCCGAGACTACAGCGGCAACGACCATGGGATTTGCCATTGCGAAGCCTGCAAGACGAAGTTTCGGGAGCGGTTCGGGCTGGAGCTGCCGGAACAGGAGAATCGAGATGACCCTGCGTTCCTGAAGCATCTGATCTACCGCGAGGAAACCGCGGCCATGATGCTGGATCGCGTCCATGCGCTGGTGAAGAGCAAGAACCGGGACATCGCCATTTCGACCTACAGCGATCACAAGGTGGATATTATTCGAGCCGAATCGAACACGGACAAGGCGCGTCCTCATCCGGTGTGGCTGTATTCGGCGTCCGAGAACGTGAAGGCGGTCGAGGATTCCTGGGACGATAAGCTGATCAGCAACTGCGTCATTAACGCCGTGGATTTGGTTCACCGGTTTAACGCCGTATCAAAGCACGAAATCAATATCCGGTTGAAGGAAGCGCTGGCCAGCGGATCGGGGTTGGACTTCTGCATTATCGGCGTGTTCGAGGATTATCCCGACCGGGAAAACTTGCCTATCGTTGCGGACATTTTCGCGTATCACGAGAAGCATCAGGAGTATTATGGAAATTTCACTTCCGTAAGCGAAATTGCGCTCGTTAAGCCGCGCAGGACGCAGTCGGCCGACTCGAAGGAATATGCCGGGTTGTTCAAGATGCTGAAGGAAGAGCATGTATTGTTCGATGTGGTTCAGCAGAAAACGCTGCCGGGCCGCGCGGAACGGCTATCCCGGTATAAGACGATCCTCATCCCGGATATCGCCGAGTTTTCGGCCGAAGAGCTCGAGGCGCTGGAGTCATACTCGGCGCAAGGAGGCTGCTTGATCGCGACGGGCCGCTCTTTCACGTCGGGCGAACCGAATCGCAGCTTCCTGCAGCGTACGTTCGGCGTGCAGGCGGAAGAGGCGGGGACGTTCCGGCGGCAAGCCGCATACTTGTACGTCGGGGACAAAGAGACGTTCCGGCGGTTCCCGGAGCGCGACTGGCTGCTGCTCGACGGCCACTTTGGCCGCGTCCGGTTCGGCGCCGCATGCCGCACCCACCTTCCGCTCGTGGAGCCGTCCACGTTCGGTCCGCCGGAGCGGGCGTTCGGGCATCGAATTTCGGACGACGTCTTCGGCCTGGGCGTCCATTCCGACGATCGGCGCACGTCCGTCTACATGCCGTGGCAGCCGGGGCAGCTGTATTACAAGCACGGCTACGACGACAATAAGCGGCTGCTGCTCGATGTGCTGGATCGATTCGTTCAGCTGGAATCCCCCGTCATCATCGAAGCGCCGCAAACCGTAGAACTGTTTTTTAACCGCTTGGACGACGAGACGTATATCCTGCACCTGCTGAACTTGTCCGGCTTCAACGGGGTGTCGTATTTCGAGCCGACGCCGATTCATAACGTTCGGGTTCGGCTGCCGCGCGTGGAGCGATGCAAGCAGCTGATATCTTTGGTCGACGACGCGACCCCGGTCGTCGCGGGCGACACCGACGGCGTGACGTTGACGCTGCCGGTGCTGCGGGACTTTGCCGCGGTCGTATTGAAGGTGTAAATCGAGTCGGAGGAGAGGGATCATTCGGTGAAAATGGTCACTACGTTCACATTCCTGCCGGAGCAGGTGGAAGCAATGCGCGCCAAAGGCGTAGATGTGCTGCAGTACAACTCCGAGCAGGCGCTGATTGACGGGGAAGAATACGTCGACGCCGACATTATTATCGCCAACCATCGCACGCTCCAGCGGGATTTCTTAGAGCGATGCAAGCGGGTGCGTTGGGTGCAGGTCGCGCATATCGGTATTGAACGGCTGCCGATGGATTACTTGCAGGAGCGGGGCGTGATCGTCATTAACGCCCGGGGCGGTATGGGCGTACCGATTGCGGAAGACATCCTGTGCAAGATGCTGATGCTTTCCCGCAAGAGCGCCTCGCTCATGAAGCATCAATTCGAACGCGCGTGGACGAAGGCGAGCGGCATCGTGAACCTGAGCGGCAAGACCGTCGGCATCATCGGAGCGGGGGACGTCGGGACGGAAACAGCCATCCGGGCCAGAGCGTTCGGGATGCGAACGATCGGAATCAATACGGACGGGCGGCCGTCGCCCGATTTCGACGCGATCTATAAGCCGGAGCAGCTGAACGAGGTGCTGGCGCAAAGCGACTTCCATGTCCTTGCGCTGCCTTTAACGGACCGGACCGTCAACCTGATCGACGAAGAGCAATTCGCGGCAATGAGGCTGAGCTCCTTCCTCATCAACATCTCCAGAGGCGCGCTCATTAACGAGGCGGCGCTATTGGACGCGCTGCGGAACCGGAGGATCGCGGGCGCGGCGCTCGACGTATTCGTCGAGGAATTCAAGCTCGGGTATCTTCCGAAAGAGAGCCCGTTCTGGGATTTGGACAATATCATCATCACCCCGCATTGCGCGGGCGCCGGGGATGGATTCGCCGCGCGGTTTACGAAGGTGTTCTTGACGAATTTGGACCACTTCTTGCAGGGGGACGTCGATCGCATGGTCAACGTGCGGGAATTCGGCAAAGGGTATTAGAAGAGAGGGGGCGAAGCGGTTGAAGGTCGGGTTTATCGGACTGGGCATCATGGGGAAGCCGATGGCGAAACACATTTTGAAGGCGGGATATCCCTTATCCGTTTACAATCGAAGCTCGGCGCCGGTGGACGAATTATCGGCGCTCGGCGCGCGCGCTTGCGGCAATCCGAGGGAGGTGGCCGAAGCGTCCGACGTCGTCATCACGATGCTGCCGGACACGCCGGACGTTCGGCTGGTAGCGCTGGGCGTGGAAGGCATTATCGAAGGGATCGCGCCGGGCGGCATCGTGATCGACATGAGCTCGATCAACTCGAACGCGGCCGTGGAGATCGCGGGGAAGTTCGCCGAGCGAGGGGTCTCCTTCCTGGATGCGCCGGTGAGCGGAGGCGAGATCGGCGCCGTGGAAGGGACGCTGGCGATTATGGTCGGCGGTAACGAGAGCGTGTTCGCGGCCTGCGAGCCCTTGTTGCGCTCGATGGGCAAGACCGTTACCCGGGTCGGGGGCGTCGGCGCGGGCAACACGGTGAAGCTTATGAACCAAATCATGGTCGCGATCCACCTGGCCGCCTTATCGGAGGCGTTCGCCTTCGGGAAGAAGGCGGGGATCGATCCGAATGTGGCATATCAAGCGATTAGGGGTGGTTTGGCCGCAAGCCGGGTCATGGACACGAAGATCGCGAACATCGAGAAGGAGCGGTATGAGCCGGGGTTCCGGATCAAGCTGCATGCGAAGGATCTTCGCAACGCGATGGCGGTCGGCGAGGCGGCCGGGGCGGCATTGCCCTTCGCGGAGCAGGTGTTGGACTTATTCGCCGAGCTGGCCGAGCAGGGCTTCGCGGAGGAAGACCACAGCGCCTTGCATCGCTTATTTCGGTAAGCTGCAGGATCGCGAAACGAGGAGGTCGTACGATGACGAGATGGTGGCAGGAGAAGCCGATGCGGCTCATCCAGACGAACCTGCGGGAAATCGACGCTGCCCTTGACGTAGGGGAGCTGGTGGACAGCTTGCAGCAATACTCGGCGAACGTGCTGTTGTTTAACGCCGGGGGGATCGTGGCCAATTACGAGACGAAGCTTCCGTTCCATTATAAAAATCCGAATTTAAGGAATGACTTCTTGGGAGAAGTTGTCGAGGCCGCGCATCGAGCGGGCATCAAGCTCATCGCCCGTTTCGATTTCAGCCGGCTGAACGAACAGATTGCATTGCAGCACCCAGAGTGGCTCTACAAGAGCGTGAAGGGCGATATCGTCAACTATAACGGGCAGGTGCATACCTGCTTGAACGGCGCGTATCAGCAGGAGCGATCGATCGATATCTTAAGGGAATGCGCGGGCAATTATCCGATCGACGGCGTCTTCATCAATATGCACGGCTACGTCACGAGCGATTACAGCTATAATTACCATGGCATCTGCCAGTGCGGCAACTGCCGCGACAGGTTCCGGCAGATGTTCGGGCATGAGCGGCTGCCGATCGTCGAGGACGGGAATGATCCCGTCTTCCGCGATTATCAGAAGTTTCGCGAGGAAACCGTGGCCGAACTGTTCGTTCGCCGCTCGCAAGCGGTGAAGCGAATCAACGAGAATATCGCGATTTGCAACTATACGCCGGAAGGCACGGACATTTTCCGCAAGGAGTCCAATACCGGCATCGATCGCCCTCTGCCCGAATTCAATTACGCTTCCAGCTATCACGTCAAGACGGTGCACGGCTCCTGGCCCGGCATGGCCGTCAGCAACTCCGCCGTGCACTTCGTCGATTTCGCGATGCGGCATTCCGCCGTGTCTCCGCACCTGACGGCGGTTCGCTTGGCCGAAGATCTCGTGCAGGGCGGCTGGCTCGACTTCTACGTCATCGGGACGCTGACGAACCAGGACGATCGCCTCGTCCTCGACAGCGTGAAAGAGCTGTACCGTTTCCATGCCGAACATGAGGAACAATATAGGGGAATCGAGGCGGTGGCCGACCTATGCCTCGTCGAGCCGCATCGCAGCGCAATGTTCGGCAGCATCAAGGAGTTCAGGGGCTTGTTCCGCATCCTCTCCGAAAGGCATCTGCTGTTCGATGTCGTGCAGGACAGCGTGCTTGAGGGGGAACGGGCGCTGGAGACCCTTCGGAAATATAAGGCGGTCGTCTTACCTGACGTAAGAGCGATGAGCCCGGAAGCCGTCTCCGCCCTGGACAATTACGTCCGGTCCGGCGGGAAGCTGCTGGCGACGGGCTTCTCGTCGACTTGCGACCGAAAGGGCAACCCGTTGGACCGGTTTCAGTTGGAGAGTCTGGGCGTTGCCGGCATACAAGCGCGACGGCCGCGGTCGCAGGGGGACTACTTCGCCTTCTTGCCGGGGGATAAAGAGCGGCTAAACGGGTTCGAGTCGGTCGATGTCGTGTACTTATCGGGAGAGATGCTCTGCTGCGAGCCTAAGGCGACCTCCACCGCTTACCTGGGATTGATCGATCAGTGCATGTTCGGCCCCCCGGAAAAGTGCTATTACACCGAGGTCAGCTCGGTTCCCGGCGTCATTCGTCAGGGATTCGGCAAAGGCGGAACCGTTGCGATCCCATGGGGCGTCGGGGCACACTACGAGCGGCTGAGCAACCATGGGCATTCGCTGCTCGTCGCCTCCGCGCTGCGCGACTTGCTGCAGTTGGAGTCTTCGATCGAGGTCGAGGCTTCGCCCCTGCTCGAGGTGTCGGCGCATCGCGGGCGGGACGGAACGCGGGATCTTGTCCACGTCGTGAACCACAGCGGCCAACTCGGAACGGCATTCCATGCTCCGCTGCCCGTTCGCAACGTAGCGTGCACGTTCGCTGCGGCTCGGAAGCCGACGGGGGTTCGCGCCTTGCGGAGCGCAGCCGATTTGCCCTTCACGTGGTCGGATGACCGCGTCTCGTTTACCATTCCGGAGGTCCGACTCTTCGAAACGGTTGTTATCCGCTATTAATAAAATTTAGGGCCGAACATCAACACATGTTCGGCCCTAAGCAACGCCTTATTTCCGTATACGGTCTTGATCGCGCAGCACGTAATACGGCTGATTCGACAAATCTTCCGAGAATCCCGGAGCGAGCCACGCATCCCCGTGGACGTTGCTCAGCTCGAACATATAGACAATCGGAAACGGAGAATCCGTATAATCTCCCGGAATGACAGCCTCATACCGTCCGCTTTCATCCGCCCGAATCATCGGCGCCGTCCGATACGCTTCAGACTGATTCGCGTGGCGGTACAGCAGCACCACTTTGGTCTCGGTCCCCAGGGCATTCTCCGCATCGGAAAGGGTCGCCTCCAGCTTCACCGGCTCGCCCCTGCGGAAGGATTGCGGATCCTCGTGCCGGAAGGCGGGGCGCTGTCGCCTGATCCCCGCCGTGCTTATGAAGGCCGCGGAGGATGCGGTTTCTTGGAATCCTTCGGGCGCTTTGCCTTCGCCGCCGGAAACGGCATCCGCATAAACCCGCTCCATTCTTGCGATATCTTCCTCGATCCCCGCCAGCCGGTCTGACCAATGGCCTTTCATAAACGGCTTATATCCGAAGGGAATGTCATCGCGGTATACGTCCTTCGTGCAAGTTACAATTCGTTCCCAGGCGGATTTGGCCGTCCGGTAGCTAACGATCGCCTCCTGCAGGGAACCCGTATTTCCCGTCCGCTCGTACAACGCGTAAGATACGCCGGCGCGCAGTTTATTCGCGAAGAAATGACCGAGCCCCGCTTGTACGGCAATATCGATCGACCAGCGTCTGAAAGTGGCGCCGTTCGGATCTTCCGCCGATGAAGCCGCCGCCGTCAGATGCTTTTCGGCCGTTTCCGCAAGCGCCTCCAGCCGATCGGCGACCTCAAGCGGCGAAAGCTTACCGCGCAGCTTGCCTTGCGACACATCGTCCGCAAATTCATTAATCCCGTAAAATAACGCCGTATCCAGAGGGCTGACCGCTCCGAATGTATGCGGTTCGGGGGTATCGAAATCTACCTCGGACGGTCCCGAGCGTACAATAGCCAAGTTATTGTACATCTCCGGCCAGAAATAATTGTTCGATGCGGAAGGCAGATGAGCCGATGTGAGCAGAAGCAGAATCCTGCTGGCGTGGGCCAGCGCCTGCTCGCAGTCGGCAGCGGCTGACTGAAACTCGTGCCGCAAGTATCTTTGCCACTCTCCGGATTCGGCATCGGGATTGTACATCAATCTGCCCCATACCCGGTACGTGTACTCGTATTTTTGCCATTCCCGGCCTTTCATCTGCAACGACTCATCCTTGTACGGCTCTCGCCCGCCAGGTACGCCGCTGGTCTTCCGCGCCTTGAACGACATCGGCTCGCACAGCTCCACGCCGAGACTGCCGCAGAAGCTGCCGCTTCGCCCGTAGCCTGCGGCCATAGCCGGATCGCCCCATAACAAGACCCTTTGCGTCCCGGGCCAAATCCGATGGAGCACGCCGGTTTTCCGGTCCTCGTTCAAATAGTCGGCATAGCCGTATCGCGTGAAGCGCCGGACGGTTTGGGTGATCGCCATCAATTCAGGGCGCTCTGTCGTTGCCACCGGTAGTTCCTTGGCGCGAATTGCCCCTTGGTGATAAGGCAAGCCCATATGTTCGGCCCAAAATTTCGGCGACACAATGACCGGCATACCGGTGCCCAAAGCGACCTCCAGCATCTGAGCGTCCACGCCTTTGGGATGCATGTCGATTTCAATCGTTCGTCCGCAAGAAGTTAGCCCTTTAAAGACCTCGTTCCAGAAGAGGTGGGACGGCTCGGGGATCCCGCCCTCGTAATGGGTGCGGATCGTCACGCCGTCGATATCCGGGCAAGCCTTCAGCAAATAGCCGAGCGCATCGCGGCAATAAGCGGCATGGTTCGTTTCGTCTACGCCTTCAACCGTGTGAAGCTCTTCGGGACTGCGCTCCATCTTGTAGGCATGGTTCCACAATCCAAGTTGAAAATGAATCCCCCGGCGCTTGGCCTCCCGGCTGATGAACCGCAGCGTCTCCAGATTACGTTCCTGTTCCCCTTCCTCTAGTTCTTTCACACGAACCTGATACCCGGGAACGGACACGAAAAACGGGTAAGCAAACCCAAAGTAATTATCGCGTACATCCGGGTCATGCCCGTAATCGTACGATATCCCCAGCGTCAAATGAATCCTGTTGAAGCGGTGTGTTGCAAGCTCGGTCAAATAAGCTTCCCAGAACGCCTTATCGTAAAACCAAGACTTATCCTCGATCTCACTGCAAAACGAGCGGCTGATGCTGCGGATCAGGTTGTGGGGTTGACAGCTATATGTATCTATATCCGTCAGTGCGGTCAGCGGATTTTCGCTATATCTCGCGCGGTCCGCCAGCTCCAGCAGACCATAGACCAAGCCTCGAGCATCCGCTCCGACCACGGTTATTCGGTCCGGCAAAGCTGCCGATTCCGCCCGATCGTTTTGGATAACGAATGATTCGGGAACGTCCGCCGACGCAGAACCCATAATGTTCAGGCATAATTTTGCGCTTTGCTCTTCTGGGAGGCCGCCTCCGGTTGTCTCGGCAATGGTGATCCCTCGTTGTTCGAGCACACCGGATAAATAAGAAACGGCCCAGGTTACCGGATCACTGGAAGCAATCGCATCCGAAGAATCACGGGCTACGATAACTTTTACATGTTCATCGTATTTCATCTTTTCCATCTCCTTTTGCATCGATTGAATGGCATCCATAATTGAGCGTGACAGCGCATTCATAATAATTATAAGGCTCTCCAAACGGCATGTTAGCGACAATTTTAGCCGCGACGGGCGATAGGAGGGAGAGAACCATTTTTGTCTTGTCGGCAAAAATTGTCCGTTTAACAGGATCAACCCAAGGAAGAATCATAACAATACGGGAGTTCGTGAATGCAGGGGCCGTTATACAGGGTTAACCAGAACCGTGCTCGAGAAGTGTCCCCCTAATCGTCTAAATATGTTAATATATGGGCATCACCTTGAGTTGCTCGGAACTTGTTTTGTTTGAGGAGCGAAAGGTGACTTTTTATTTATTGGGAGGTTATTACATGGAAGCAAGAGAAATTCGGTTGCCTGCGTTTACTGTTATTGGATACCAAATTGAAGCTAACCTCGATGAGCTTGAAGCAGGATTAGGGAAACAAGCTTATAATTTGTTAATTTCGAGTAAGGATGAAATCCCTCACAAAAAAAATGAGAACGTTATATTGATGCAGATTTATCCTATGAAGCCTGGTTTTAGTCCGCGAGTTGACCGGTTTACTCAAATATTCGGCTATGAAACAGCTAGTACAGATGATGTTCCGTCGGGGATGATTCATCATACCGTTTCAGAAGGCAAGTATGTTACATACACTCACAGAGGATTGGAATCCGAGTTGGGCAAATCCTACGATTATGTATATGGGAAGTGGATGAGAGAAACGAATAACGAACCCAAAGGATTTGACTTTGAAATCTGGGATCAGAGGTATCAACCCGATAGTCCAGAGAATGAAATTGATTTGTTTGTAGCAATAAGGTAAAGGTCAAGTTTACCAAAGGCGAAGGAATGGCGAGCAAGAGGAAGTTCGGCGGATGTGAATACTGTAATAGTAAAACAAAGGGGGCGAACATGAGGAAGGCAATCACTGCAGTATTGTTAACGATCATTCTAACAACAGGATTCATGATCTATGTAGACCGAAACTATCTTTTTACTCCTTTCTCAGAGCTAGATCGAGATATTACCGTTCGCCCCTGGTACAAGTTTCGTAAACCATTGGAATTAGAAATCTCGTTAATTGAACAAGGGTGGAAAAGTAAAAGGATACAAGATGAGGTCGAGATTATTCGAATTCTTGAAGACCTTGAGCAACTGGAATACAGTGGAACGGAAATAATTCAAAAAGGAAGGCATTTTGTAATTACATTACGGCAACCGGATACGAAAGATCATGCAGGCTTACTCCTGCAATTCGACGGCTACGAAGATGGAGACATAAGGATCAATAATGGCAAGGCGAAACGCCTCTCGAACGACTTTAGAAACAAGATAAAAGGAATACTTGATGACATCGAAAGGGTGACTTGAGTTCCGCATGATGTCGTATGGTCGCTGCGAATCCCCCGGGGGCGTGAGTAAATGATGTGAGGGACAATCGTATGGGAAACAAAACGCATTCCATCGGGGTCGTTATCAGTTCTTTATTGTCGATATGTGTTGGTTACCTGTACATCCGTAATGTGTATTTTGATTTTTCGTGGTTAGGGGTGGAAACGGGATCGGAGAATGAGGCGGTTTCTCATTGGTCGGTATTATCGATCATTCTTGGATTGGTTACGATCCTCAGTCTTTATTTAGTACCGTACAGGAGAATAAAGTTGTTTGCTGAGTCCTTCATTTTCGTTGGGATGCTGTTCTTGTTCATTTTGCAGCTGCTTCCCCTGACGGCTTGGATATTCGTTTTGTATTTTGTGGATAGAACTGCAGGTTACGTCGGAGTAATACCGCATTGCGGAATCATCGCTTCCATCATCGTCGGTTCGTATGGGCTATTTCAATCTGGCGTGTCGACTCGGCGCTCCGAGGAAGATGGTGAGCAGCTCGCATGTACGAAAGGGGAAAATCAATAATGGTTGAATGCCCTTGGTGCAATAAGGAAGTAGTTATTACGAATCAAGTGTGTCCCGAGTGTATGCATGAAGTACTGCTTGATGATCAAGGAAACGTCGTCTTTGGGGACGTTACGGAGCATGTAGAAGAAGCGGAAAGCGCGGAACCGGATCTTGAATCTCTAATCCACGAGCGGTATAAGTGCGTAAAATGCGGGAATGACGAATGCGAGATCAAAGAAGTGGCGATGACCGGTACGGGCTTAAGCAAAATTTTCGATGTTCAGTACAATCATTATTTATTTGTGTCTTGCATGAGATGCAGTTACGTAGAGGTTTATAACCCTAATATATTAGCTAAAGGGGCGAGAGGATCGCTCGGTACGGTGATGGATATCCTCTTTGGTAATTAGAACGGTTTGCATGACCGTGTGGTGTCGAATCGATTCTGCGGCATGCTGCCCGACATAAAGAAGGCTATGCCGAAATTGCGGCATAGCCTTTTTTGCTATCTCCCGTGCTGGGATTTGTTTTTCTCGATTTGTTCCGCGAGTTCGTTGAGATAGGCCCAACGTTCCATTTGCTCGTTCAGCTCTCGTTCCAAGGATTGCTGAGCCGCGGACAGCTCCTGCAGCCGTAGGTAGTCTGTTCCGGTTTCGGCGACGGCTTTGTTGATCTCCTCCAATCGCTGCTCTAAAGAGGCAATGCGATCTTCGATTTCTTCGTACTCCTTCTGTTCCTTAAATGAAAATTTCAACGGGCGCTCCTTTTTATCGGGACCCGGTGACGACGGCGCATGGGAGCCGGATTCTTTCTTGGTATGGCGAGGCTCCTCGGCGGCGGCGTCCAAGGCGGCACGACGTTCCATATAATCGGAATAGGTGCCTACATAGCGGTCGACCGTGCCGTCCGCTTCCAACGACCAAAGGCGATCCACCGTGCGATCCAAGAAAAAGCGGTCGTGAGACACGACAATTACCGCTCCCGGGAAATCGTCAAGGTAATCCTCAAGCACCGTGAGCGTCTGAATATCCAAATCGTTCGTCGGTTCATCCAGCAGGAGCACGTTCGGAGCGCCGATCAACACGCGCAGCAGGAAGAGCCGCCGCTTTTCGCCGCCGGACAACCCCGATATCGGAGTCCATTGGACCGCGGGAGGGAAGAGGAAGCGCTCGAGCATTTGCGACGCGCTGATCGTGCTGCCGTCCGACGTTTCGACTTGCTCGGCGGCTTCTTTAATATACTCGATGACGCGCAGGCTGCCGTCCATTTCGGTCTGCTCTTGAGTAAAATAGCCGATTTTTACGGTAGGGCCGACATCGATGACGCCTCCATCGGGAGCAAGCCGGCCGGCAAGCATATTGAGGAGCGTCGATTTGCCGCTGCCGTTCGGGCCGATGATGCCGATACGGTCGTCGCGCTGCACGATTTCCGAGAAGCCGCGGATGACGGCGCGCCCCGCGTATCCCTTCACCACGTCATGGATTTCCAGCACTTTCTTCCCGAGCCGGGAGGCGCTGAGCGACATATCCAACGATTCATTCCGTTCCGGTGCGGCGGATGCCTCCAGCGCTTCGAAACGATCGATTCGCGCTTTTTGTTTCGTCGTGCGCGCCTTGGCGCCTTTGCGCATCCAGGCGAGCTCGCTGCGGTACAAATTCCGGCGTTTGCGCTCGGCGGCCTCCTGCTGCTCCATACGCTCGGCCTTCTGTTCGAGGAAGACGCTGTAGTTGCCGGTGTAGCCGTAAAGTTTTCCTTGGTCAAGCTCCAAAATCCGATTCGTAACGCGATCCAAGAAATACCGGTCATGGGTAATCATCAGGAGCGCCGATTTGGATTTTTGCAAATATTGCTCCAGCCAAAATACGGTCTCGGTATCGATATGGTTCGTCGGTTCGTCGAGGATGAGCAAATCCGCCGGTTGAATGAGGGCGGCGGCGAGCGCTACCCGCTTCCGCTGGCCGCCGGACAGGGTGCCCAACCGCTGCAGCACATCGTCGATCCCGAGGCGGGACAATATTTTTTTGGCTTCGCTTTCGAGCTGCCAGACGCCTAAGGAATCCATTCGCGCCATGATTTCCGCAAGCCGGCGATCCAACCCGGGCTGCGCCGCTCCGCGCTCGAGAGATTGAAGCACATGCTCGTACTCGCGCAGAAGCTCGAACTCGGGGCTGCTCCCCTTGAAGATGTGGTCGATGATCGTGGATTCGTTTTCGAAAGGCGGCTGCTGCGGGACATACTCGATGCGAATGCCGTTGCGGTACGCGATCGATCCGCTGTCGGGCTTTTCGATGCCTGCAATGATTTTGAGAAGCGTCGACTTCCCGGTGCCGTTCACCCCGATCAAACCGATCCGGTCCCGGTCGTCAATGCTGACGTCAATTCGGTCGAAGAGCGTCTTCATGCCGTAGCTTTTGGACAATTGGTCTGCTGTGAGTAAGTTCATCGTTCCAATTCCTTTGTTCTCGTTTGGTTCAAGCATACCATATGCCGCACGGTTACACACGTTCGCAGCACTAGGAGCTCGTGGAAGGATGAACCATAGATTCATTGAATTGTTGAGGGTAAACCCTTACAATTGGATATTATTGTACTTAATTCAGGAAGTTGGTATGTCATGAGAAATGCGGCATGGAAGAGGGGATAGATCAACGGAACTAGGGTTATATAGAAATATATGAATACAAACACTTGTTCGCATACGCCTTAGTGAGGTAAACTGAGGAAGTACAACTGAATCTTGGGTGGTCCTGGTTTCCCTTCGGAAGGAGGTGAAGCCATGGAAGTTAAAGATGCAATAACTATCATGATCGCATTCGCAACGTTTGTCATTGCACTTTTAACATACGTCGGGAACAACTACAGGAGAAAGTAAAAACCCACCCCAAGGTTCGCGGCCGAAGGTGGGTTTTGCCCGTTCAGCTCGGAAGGGAAACCCGTCCAAGCCAGTTGTACAGGCCAAGCGTTCCAGCGCTTGGCTTTTCTTACACCAAATTTTATCACAAGGTGTCGCTCGGTAACAACACGGAAGTGAACGGAACCGAAAGGAAGGTCGATGCTTTGAACATTCAATGGGTCGAACGGGTACAAGATATGGTGGATGTCAACGCTCCGGAACATCGGATCGTCCCTTTAGCGCCGGGGCTCGAAGCGACGGTCGCGAAAGTGGACTCGGAGAACGGTTCTTACGTCCTCAAAGTTTGGAACAAACAGGCAAAACCCGATATTGGAAAGCAGTACAACCTACTATCCGCCCTTCATCGTCAAGGGTTATGCGTTTCCAAGCCTTACGGATGGGGCATCGACTCGGATCACAATCAAGTGCTGCTGACCAGCTACGACGGCATCCCGATTTCAAGATTGGACAAAGAAAAACTGAAGCGCATCGCGCGGATGTTAGTCGAAGTCCACCGTTGCCGCGTGAACGAAAGCGACTTCTCGAACCTCCTTCACCACGAATTTATCGCATATTTTTTTCCCGCTATAGAAATGCACAACGATTTACATGATGTGTTGCTGCGCCTCCTGGAGAACGTGGAACTTTCTCAGGATCGTCTTATCCATGGCGATTATAACTTGGGAAACATTCTTGAGGAATCGGACCGATTTACGATCATCGATTGGACCAATGGACAACTGGGCGACCCGAGATACGATATCGCATGGTCGGTACTGTTAATGCGAGTTTACGTCGGGGAAAGGTATGGCGGTCTGTATTATAACGAGTTCTTGAAATTAGGGGACTACCGACCGGAAGATTTGGAAGTCTTCGAAGCGATTGCCAGCATCCGGTGGTTGTTATTGGACCGTATCGCCGGCCTGCCGAAAGGTCCAAGTACAATGAAGCGAATCAAAACGTTGGTTCGGAACAATCGTTACATACACGAAAACCTGATATAAATTTGGGGAGAGCAAGATAGGTTGTGAACGGCGAAAAGGTAACTCATAGGGGGATCTGGAGGAAGTCGCTTTGCACCGGATATTCATTACCGATCTCGACGGCACGCTGTTGCGGTCGGACCAGACGCTTTCCGATTATACGGTCGACGTACTGAACGCCGCGATGCAGGAAGAGGATTGCATCGTAAGTTTTGCAACAGCCCGAGGGTTCGTCAGCGCGATCGGCGTGGTGTCGCCTGTAGCTTGGAAGTACCCGGCGATTTTGTACAATGGGGCTCTCCTGTAGGATGTCGCAGGAAAGCGCGTGATCGACGGGTATTGGCTGGAGGAGGGGATTGCGAACGAAATCGTCGCCATCGGGAGAAACCATGGGGTTTCGCCGTACCTCTTTTTGCTGGACGCCGATCAACGCGAGCGCGTATACCATGAGAAGTTGGTTTCTTTCGGTATGCTGGAATTTCGGAAAAGCCGCCGGAACGATCCTCGGTTCCGCCAGGTAGAAACGGTCGAATGCTCGAAAGACGAATGTACATTGGCGCTGACGTATATCGACGAACTGGACCGATTGCTGCCGTTCAAAGAGGAAGCGGAAGCGGCTTTCGGCGGCCGGCTGCACTGCCATCTAATGAAAGATTACTATATCGAGAATCAGTATTTTCTAGAGTTCGGGCACCCGCTTGCGTCTAAGTCGGAAGGCTTACAGTTGTGGGCGAAGCATATGGGGGCGGATCCGGCGGAAATTTGCGTATTCGGGGACCATGTGAACGATCTTGGCCTGTTCGAAGCGGGTGGAAGAAGAATCGCGGTCGCGAATTCGCATGAGGAAATTTTAAAGCTCGCCGATGAGGTCATCGACAGCAACGACGAAGACGGCGTGGCGAAATATATCGATAGATTTATGATAAGGCAGTTAAAGAAGTAATTTACTTGCCTTGTAAGCCTCTGGTAAAATCTTGCTAAGAAATTCGGAGGGAAGGAACGGCTTTCAAGGCGCACGCCATTCCAAGCACATCGTGAGGTGGGAGACGAATGTTATTTTATGTCGGGTTGCTGACGATCGGCCTAGCGATTTGGTATGTATTCAAAGAAATCGACATCGAATATCCGTTTTCCAGGGCCGTGCTGATGATTATCGTGTTGAATTTGATCGGCGGAATGAGCTTGGTCGAGAATATCGCCTTGAACATGGATCCTGTCGCGAACGACGGCTTATTCCTCTCCAATGCGGTCGTGAAGCTCATCCTTCGCGAAGACGGGTGGTCGCAAGAGTTGTACCGGCAGGCATTCCAGCATTCGGTTCAGATTACCTTCGGACTTCTCTTCCTTTATATTGTTGCGCTGGTTTTCGAATCCCGGCGGAAGACGCAGCGCGCGATCGGCTAACCGGAATGCGAACAACGAGGAGGCGCTATGATGCCGTATATTAACCTTCAAATTACAAAGGGCGCGACACGAGAGCAGAAAGAACAAGTCGTAAGGGAGTTTACAGACACGTTGGTGCGCGTGTTAGGGAAAAAGCCGGAGCACACGCATATCGTAATTCAGGAAATCGAAGAAGAAAACTGGGGCTTCGCCGGCATGCTGACGGACGATTACCTGAAGTCGCTGAACCGGAAGGTCGATTGATGCGGGACGGAAGACGCAGGCTTCGAGACGCTGCGGGGAGCAACGGGAATATACGAGCCGGATGGAAACAGGGGGAAACGTATGACGGAAATTAGGAAGGTTTCGACCGGTTCGCCGTGGGAGCCGGTCGTCGGTTATTCCCGCGCCGTCCGAGTCGGGAACGTCGTCGAGGTAGCGGGAACGACGGCGATGAAGGACGGGGAGATCGTCGGGAAAGGCGACCCGTATCAGCAAACGGTCCACATACTCCGCACGATCGAAGAAGCGCTGCGCCAAGTCGGCGCCCGGCTGGAGGATGTGGTGAGGACGCGCATGTACGTGACCGACATTTCGCAATGGGAGCAAATCGGCAAAGCGCACGGCGAGTTTTTCCGAAACATTCGCCCTGCCGCGACGATGGTGGAAGTGAAAGCGCTGATCGATCCGGAGCTGCTCGTCGAAATCGAAGCGCAAGCGATCGTGCGCGAGGGCGGCAGGGGCTGAAGGGCGGGACCGCGAAGTGAAGCGGGTCGATATCGTGTAAGGGCTGGTGAACGCGATGTCCGAGGAGATCATCATTTGCGAATATAGCGACGAATGGCCGCGCTCGTTTCGGGACATCGGGTCGAGGCTGCGAGCGTCGTTAGGGGAGGCCGCGCTTCGCATCGACCATATCGGCTCGACCGCTGTGTCGGGACTCGCGGCGAAACCGGTCGTCGACATCCAAATTACGGTTCGCCGGTTGGAGCCGATCGAGGCGTACAAAGCGGCGGTGGAAGCCGCCGGCTTCGTGCACAGGCCGGAGAATCCGGATTTGACGAAGCGGTATTTCAGGGAGTCGCCCGGAGACCGCAGAACGCATATCCACGTTCGCGCAGACGGAAGTTGGTCGCAGCAGTGCGCGCTGTTATTCAGGGACTACCTTCGGGTCCATCCGGAGGCTTGCGTCGAATATGCCGCAGCGAAACGAGAGCTCGCGGCCGCGTTCCGAGGCGACAGGTCGGCGTACGTCGAGGCGAAGGAGCCGGTCGTATGGGCGATCTTGCGCAAGGCGTCCGCTTGGAGCCAGCGCGTCGGCTGGACGCCGGGAGAGACGGATCATTGATCTTTCGGGGAGGGACGGCATGAGACGGATCGGCAGCGGGCGTACGGCGGACATTTTTCTGCAGCAGGACGGCACGGCGTTGAAGCTGTTTCGCGCAGGGGTTCCGGCCTGGGCGGTGCAGGACGAATACTACAATGCGTTGGCGGCGTATCGGCGGGGCATCCGGAGTCCCGAGCCTCGGGGCATCGCGGCGCTCCTCGGGCGGCGGGGGATCGTCTACGAGTACGTCCCCGGAGAGACGCTGCTGCGCGCCATGATGTCGGGGCACGGATTCGACCGCAACCCGGCGCGGACGATGGCGATCGTTCATCGCGAAATCCACGCGCAGTCGGGAGAGGGCATGAGACGGAAGCAGAAAGACGTCATGATCCGGCACATTCGGAACGCCGCCGACCTGTCCGCCGAGGAGAAGGACGGCATCGTCCGGAGGCTGTCCGAGCTGCCCGACGGCACCAGCGTCTGCCACGGCGATTTCCACCCCGATAACATCGTGGTCGGCGGGAGCGTGCGCGTCATCGATTGGATGACGGCCGTCGTCGGCAGCCCGGCGGCGGACGTCGCTCGGACGATGCTTCTGTTCGCGTACGGTACGATGCCCGAGGAAGCGCCGGATGAGGCGAAAGCGTTCATCGAGCGGAATCGGAAGCGGATGAAGCATGAATACGCGGCGCAATATGCGGCGCTGTCCGGCATAAAGCCGGATGAAGTCGAAAGGTGGATGCTGCCCGTCGCCGCGGCGCGGCTGGACGAACGGATTCCGGCGAGGGAGCGGTCGGAGCTGCTGCAGCTCGTCAGAACGCTGCTTCGCACATAACCGGGCGATTACGGAATATGGTTGCCCGTTAGAACCAATACGGCAACGCCATGGAGGCGCTCCTCTATGGCGTTGCTTTTTTAGTTCTTGTGGGTCAAATTGGAAACGGAAAGAGGAATTGGAGCCTAGCGTATCGTAATTAATAGATAAGGTTTTCCGGGAGGTGAGCGCTGCACTCATTCTTCGTGTCGAACGAATAGGTCGTGGACGGTATCCGCGTAATTGGCGATGTTGTTTCCGCGCTTGCGGTGTCGCACTGGTTTTGGTTCAGAGTAAACGGTAAGGGCTGGGATGAGAAAGATGAGCGACGCTGCCGTTGTTTTAGTAAAGCCTAGCATGGAATATCGGGAAGAGTATCTCTCTTTTTATACAGAATGGAAGGCGTCCGGCGAAGAGATGGTGCCGTGGGTGATCGAACGCGAACCGACCGATTTCGAATCGATGCTCGCGTTTCTATCAAATCACGAGAGAGGCGTCGAGTTGCCCGACGGATGGGTGCCGGATTCGACCTTGTGGCTGGTCGACGAACGAGGCCGGGTGATCGGCGCGGTCAATATCCGGCATCGCTTGACGGAATGGCTGCTCCGCGCGGGCGGCCATATCGGGATGGGCATTCGACCTTCGGAACGGCGCCGCGGCTACGGCAAGGCGATGCTCGAGCTGGCGCTGGCGGAGGCGAAGCGGCTCGGCATCGAGCGGGCGCTGCTCGTGTGCGATGCGGACAACGCCGCCTCCGAGCGCACGATCGTCGGCTGCGGCGGCGTCCGCGACGAGGATTTCGTCGAAGCGGACGGCAGGGTCTTCAAACGATATTGGATTCGGACGTAATTCGGCAGCTGCAAGAGGAGGATGTCGGCATTCGGGAGCAAACTACGTTTCAAAAATCCAAGGAGGGAACATTATGAAAACGGAAGTACGCGTGCAGGATGCTTTGAAAGCGGTTGTCGTCAACTCGAAACATCGAATGATCAGCCATTATCTTCCGAAACTGTTGATTTGTTTGGGCGAGCTGGACGATCCTATGCTGTGGTTCAAAGACCGGGAGAGCAACTCGATCGGCGGAATCGTGCTGCACATCTTGGAGCATGTTCGCAGTAATCGGGAATGGGCTGCGGACGGCGCAGTATCGTTCTCGACGGGCATCGAGGACTATTTTCCGGAACCGGACTTCTCGTGCGAAGAGCTGATGGACATCGTCAGCCGCGAATTCCGGGCATGGGGAGACGCGCTGGCGGCGGCCGATCCGTCGCGCATTCCGATCCATTCGCTGCTCCACTTGGTCGAGCATACGGGGTATCATTTGGGCCAAATCGTCGACCGCGCTCAGCGGTATTCGGGGAGCCGCTTCCAATTTTTCCAGAGCGGCATTAACGAGAAGGCATTGCTAGCGGCGATCGAACGAGATTTATAGAGTCGGCCGGCGATCCCGTTCGCCCGCTCCGTTCCGGAACGACTTGCCCGGGACAAGACGGAAAGTTCGTGGTAAACTCAATTCGTCGGTCACCGGATCGGCGATTTCTTCTTGCAAACGTACTGGCAAACGAACGTCTGTAACTGTATTCTTTCTCTACTCATCGGATATGGTATCCTTTCATAGGGAAGTGGAACGACATGGCAAGCCATGATGAGGTGTACGCCGCGCAAGCGGAACTGTACGACGCTATGATCCGCAGGCAGCCCGACGTGTCCGTGAAAATAAGAGACATTCGCCCGTACCGCGGCCTTGACGTACTGGATTTGGGTGCGGGGACGGGCCGGCTGTCCGTGCCGCTCGCGATGGAAGCGAAATCGCTCGTCTGCACGGATGCGTCGCGATCGATGCTGGACGTGCTCGAGCGGCGGCTTACGGAGAGCGGGGCGCCGAACGTGTGGACGACAGTCGAGGCGGATCATCGCCGGCTGCCGCTGCCGGATCATTCGTTCGACCTCGCGGTGTCGGGATGGAGCGTCTGCTACTTGGCGTCCTCGAGCCGCGCCGAATGGAAGAGCGATCTGGAGCGGGTGCACGCCGAGCTGTGCCGGGTCGTTCGTCCGGGCGGGACGATCATGCTGTTCGAAACGATGGGCACGGGCACGGCGACGCCGAATCCGCCGAACTTCTTAACGGATTATTACGGGGAACTCGTCCAAACTTACGGGTTCGCGCACGACTGGTTCCGGGCCGACTACCGGTTCGACAGCGTCGAGGAGGCGAAGCGGCTGACCGAGTTTTTCTTCGGAAGCGAGCTGGCGGCGGCGATCGAAGCGAACGGATGGTCGACGGTGCCGGAATGCGCCGGCGTATGGTGGAAGACGGCATCATAACTCATAACTTCGTTCAAGAAAGCAGGCGGAATATTTGATCTTGGAGACGGCCGTATTGCACGTCATACCTGGGCAGGACGACGAGTTCATCGAAAATTTCAAGGCGGCGTCGAAGATCATCGCAAGCATGCGAGGGTATCTCGGGCACGAGCTGCAGAAATGTTTGGAGCGGGAGCATCAATATTTGCTGCTGGTGCGCTGGGAGCGGCTGGAGGATCACACGATCGGGTTTCGGCAGTCGGAGCCGTATCGGGAATGGAAGCGGCTGCTGCACAGGTTCTACGATCCGTTCCCCGTCGTCGAGCATTACGAGAACATCGATATCGAGTAACGAAAGGGCGGAACGTCGGTGTTGCGGAGCAGGGAGACGTCCGAGCATTATGTTTGGGGCGACGGCTGCGACGGCTGGCGGCTTGCGGACCACGGCCGGCTCAGCGTGATCGAGGAGCGCATGCCGCCGGGCACGTCGGAGATTCGCCATTACCATGCGGCGGCGATGCAGTTTTTCTACGTGCTGCGAGGGGAACTCCACATCGAACTCGAAGGGCGAACGTTCGCGCTTCGCGAGCGGCAAGGTTTGGAAGTCGCGCCGCTGCGCCCTCATCAAGTCATGAACCGCGGGGCGGAGCCGGCGGAGTTCTTGGTCGTGTCGCAGCCGGCGACGAAGGGCGACCGTTACGAAGCGAAGGCGGAGAGGAGCGGAATCGATTGAGGATCTTTATTGTTGACGCATTTACTGATCAACCGTATAAAGGAAATCCGGCGGCCGTCTGCGTGCTGGATCGGGAACGGCCGGAACGGTGGATGCAGCGCGTGGCGAACGAAATGAATTGCTCCGAAACGGCGTTCGCGCTGCGAATGGGCGATGAATATTCGCTCCGGTGGTTTACGCCGGAAACCGAAGTCGATTTGTGCGGCCACGCGACGCTCGCGACCGCCCATCTGCTGTGGGAGGAAGGGCTTCACGAGGGAGACGAAATCGCGTTCCATACGCGCAGCGGCCGGTTGACGGCCGAACGGGACGGCGAATGGATCCGGCTCGATTTTCCGGCGGACCCGGCGGTTCCGGCGGAGGCGCCGGAGGACCTGACGGAAGGGCTCGGCTCCGCCGCGCTCGTCTATGTCGGGAAAGGCGGCACCGATCTCGTCGTCGAGCTCGAGGACGAAGCGGCCGTCGCGCGGCTGCGCCCGAACTTGCACGCGTGGAAGCGGCTTGACGCCAGGGGCGTGTTGGTGACGGCGCGGTCCGGCAGGCCGAACGTCGATTTCGTGTCTCGGTGCTTCTTCCCGGCGATCGGCATCGACGAAGATCCCGTGACCGGCTCCGCGCA
Organism: Paenibacillus sp.; assembly: GCF_035645195.1. Classification (NCBI taxonomy): domain Bacteria; kingdom Bacillati; phylum Bacillota; class Bacilli; order Caryophanales; family Paenibacillaceae; genus Paenibacillus; species Paenibacillus sp. The sequence goes on from NZ_DASQNA010000033.1 coordinate 64,566, forward strand.
CTGCACGCTGGGGCCGTACTGGGCGGCCAAGCTGGGGAGAACGGAGCTGACCGCAATGCAGCTGTCCGCTCGCGAAGGGCTGCTTCGCCTTCGCGTCGGTACGGAGCGGGTTCAACTAACGGGACGGGCGGTCACGACGCTGCGCGGCGAGCTGGCCGCGGAACGGCTGTGAAGGGCGCGGCGATGCCGTTTAACGGGCTGCCTTTGCAGACGGAACGATTGCTGCTTCGGCCTTATACGCGCGAGGACGTCCCCCAGCTGCATACGGTGCTGTCCGATCCGGAGACGATGCGGTATTGGCCGGCTCCGTTCACGGAGGATCAGACCGCCCAGTGGGTCGAGCGAAGCTTAGGTTTGTATGCCTCAGGTTTGGGGAGGTTCGCGATCGTTCGGCAGGCCGACGGGGCGCTGATCGGCGACGCGGGGCTGCTGCATCTCGAAATGGACGGCGTCCTAGAATACGATGTCGGGTACATCGTGGCGGCGAACGAATGGAGGCGAGGCTACGGCTTCGAAGCGGCGGCGGCCGTCGTCGCATACGGATTTCGTACGCTCGGGTTGGATCGGCTTTGCGCCAACATGCCCGCAGCGCACAGCGCTTCCCGCAGATTGGCCGAAAAACTCGGCATGCGGCTCGAAAAGATTTACGCGAATGAGAGAAATCGCGGCATTGAAACTTGTTTGTACGCGAAACGAAACGAGACATCATGACACGGAACGGGCGGGAACGACGAATGGCGAATATTGAGGTGCGGCAGGCGACGATCGGCGATTTGGCGGAAGCCGCGGCGCTGTTTAACGAATATCGGCAGTTTTACGGGCAGCCTTCCGATCCGGACGGCGCGCAAGCGTTCTTGTACGAACGCTTCGTGCATCTGGAGTCGGTTATTTTTTTGGCGAAAGCCGGAACGGAGCGGGAAACCGTCGGCTTCATGCAGCTGTATCCGACGTTCTCCTCCATTTCGATGCAGCGCTCTTGGATTTTGAATGATTTGTTCGTAGCGGCCAGCGCCCGCGGTCAAGGGGCGGCGCAGGCGCTGCTGGACGCGGCGGCCGCTTACGCCCGGCAAACCGGAGCGAAGGGACTGGCGCTCAGCACCGCTCCCGACAACGTGATCGCGCAGCGGCTGTACGAAAAAAACGGATTCGAGCGGGACGCGGAATTTTACCATTATTTTTTGCGGGTGTGAGACGATGCGCGGCGAAACGCGGTTTACGGCGAATTACGACCGGTGGATGGAGCCGCTCGAACGAAGGTGGTTCGGCGCGATCCGCGCCGAGCTGCTGCGCCATGCGGCGGGAAGGACGCTCGAGATCGGCTGCGGCACGGGCGTCAATTTCCCGTATTATCCGAAGGAAGTCGAGCTGACGGCGATCGAGCCGAACGCCTCGTTCCGGGAGCGCGCCGAACGCCGCGCGCAGGCCGCAGGCCGCCCCGTCCGCATCGCGGACGCGCCGGCGGAGCGGCTGCCGTTCCCGGACGGCGCCTTCGACACGGTGGTCGGCACGCTGGTGTTCTGCACGATTCCCGATCCGGCGGAGGCGCTCCGCGAGGCGGCGAGAGTATGCCGGCCGGGCGGGAAGCTGCTTCTGTTCGAGCACGTGCTGCATCGCAGAGCGGCGCTGGCGGCGCTGCAGCATGCGCTGACGCCGGCATGGCGACGGCTGTGCGACGGCTGCCGCTTGAATCGAGACACGGTGCGGCTCGTTCGCGAGGCGGGTTGGGCGCTGGAATGGAAGGAAGCGCATTTGGGGGACGTGTTCGTCGCGTTGTCTGCCGCGCGCCGCGGTGTCGAAAAACGTTGAAACGAGGAAATCCTTGCGGTTGCTCGGGAAATAATGGTGGAGGAGCGGGGGAAATGATCAATGAAGCTAACGATTCGGACGGATCGGCTGACGCTTCGCACGCTCGACGAGGCTGCGGCGGACGATGTGCTCGCTTTCGAGGAGCGCAATCGGGAGCATTTGAAGCCATGGGAACCCTGGCGCGACCCTGAGTACTATACGTATCGGCATCAACGCCTTTTGCTGGAAGACGACTGCAAACAAATGAACGAGGGCCGGCTGCTTCGGCTCTGGATATGTAAAGACGATCGAATCATCGGATCCGCCGCGCTCAGCAACATCGTGCGGGGCGCTTTTCAATCTTGCCACCTGGGTTATAAGATCGACGCGGAAGAAGCCGGGCGCGGCTATATGACGGAGGCGGTGCGCGCTCTCGTCGAGATCGGGTTCGAGACGATGAAGCTGCATCGGATCGAGGCGAACATCATGCCGCGGAACGCAGCGTCGCTGCGGGTCGTCGAGAAGCTGGGCTTTCAGCCGGAGGGGCTCGCGCGTAAATATTTGAAAATCAACGGCGTTTGGGAGGATCATATCCATATGGTGCTTCTGAACGAACGATTCGAATAAATTTGAAAGAAGCGGTAACGCGAGAAGGAGACGAACACGATGAACGACGACCGAGTCGACCTGCCTCGCGCAGAGGAAGGCGCCGTGCGCTGGGAGTCGCTTCGGGAATGGAGCGTCGAGCGGCTCTCGGGCGTCGTTCCGGCGCTGTTGGAGCGATTGAAGGAGCCGGATGCGGACGAAGCGGCGTCGCTGCTGCTGCGGCTGGAATACGAACTCGTACCTCATTTGCAGTCGGTGCTTCGCTCCGGCGACGCCCGGCGGAAGGCGGCCGCGCTGGAGCGCGTCGTCCGACGAATGCCGAAGGAGGTCGGGCTGGAGCTGACGTCCGAGCTGATCGCGCTCGCGATGAATCCGTCGGAAGAGGACGCGGGAGAGGGAGTCGACGAATTGGCGGAGGAGGCGCTCGCCGCTTGGCTGTGACGTCCGGCGGCCGCCGCTTCGGTGCCAGCGTCCGGCGCGGAAGGTTGCAAAAGCCCGATTTTCGCGTAAAGTATGATATTAGGGTTCAAGCAAGAGCTGCGTTTGAATTGAACAAGAAGTCGGGTGACGAAGACGATGGCGATCGCCGTTTTTGATTCCGGGATGGGCGGCCTTACGGTGCTTCACGAAGCGATGGGGCGGATCCCCGGGGAAACCTTCATTTATTATGCGGATACGCTGCACGTTCCGTACGGCACGAAGCCGAAGGAATTCGTCAGAGACTGCGTGCTGACGTCCGTCCGCGCCATCATGGAGCAGCCGGAGCCGGTCCGCGCGGTCGTAGTCGCGTGCAATACCGCGACGAGCATCGCGATCGGGGCGCTGCGGGAGACGTACCCGGATATTCCGATCATCGGCATGGAGCCGGCCGTGAAGCCCGCGGTCGAGCTGATCCGCGGCAGCGGCAAACGCGTGCTCGTCACGGCGACGCCGTTGACGCTGCAGGAGTCGAAGTATCACGAGCTGGTGAAACGCGTCGACGATCAAGCGATCGTCGATTCGCTGCCGCTGCCCGAGCTGGTCCGGTTTTGCGAAGAGCTGCGGTTCGAAGGGGAAGAGATCGAAGCGTACTTCCGGGAACGATTCGCAGGGCTGCGCCTCGCGGATTACGGAACGATCGTGCTCGGGTGCACGCATTTTCCGTTTTACCGACGCGCGCTCGCCCGTGTACTCCCGAGCCACATCCGCATGATCGACGGAAGCCGGGGAACGGTGAAGCGGCTGCGGGAGGTGCTCGGCGCTTCGGAGAAGGCGGAGAACGGCAAAGGCGGCCTCCGGTTTATGAGCTCCGGCGGCGGCGCGGAATACGAGACGAAGCTGCAAACCGCGCTTCGGCGGTACGACGAGATGGTCCGGGAAGCGGAGGCGGAGGCGAAGCGATGAGGGACAGCAAAGAGAGGTTCGGAGAGCGTGTCGAGCACTACGTAAAATACCGTCCCGGGTATCCGGCGGAGGCGCTCGACTTCCTGTACGGCGAGCTCGGCTTCGCGGACGCGGAGCTGATCGCCGACGTCGGCGCCGGTACAGGCATCTTCGCGAAGCTGCTGCTCGAGAGGGGCAGCGCCGTGGCGGCGGTCGAGCCGAACGCAGAGATGCGCCGGGCGGCGGAAGCCGCATTGTCCGGCTGGGATCGGTTCCGCGCGGTCGACGGCTCCGCCGAGCGGACGACGCTGCCGGACGGCTCGGTCGACGGCATCGTCTGCGCGCAGTCGTTCCATTGGTTCGACATCCCCGCGGCGAAGCGGGAATTCGCCCGCATCTTGCGGCCGAACCGATACGTCGCGCTCATCTGGAACCGGCGCAAGCCCGACGCGGATCCGTTCGCGCAGGAATACGAGAGTCTCCTGCAGCGCTACAGCCGGGATTACGAGATCGTAAAGCACGATAAAGTGGAAGACGGGCAGCTCGAGTCGTTCTTCCGGGACGCGAAATACGGCAAGCGGTCCTTCCCGAACCGCCAAACGTTCGACGCCGAAGGGCTGCGAGGACGCGCGATGTCGTCGTCCTACTGCCCGCTTCCGGGGGAACCGAATTTCGAGCCGCTGATGAACGGGCTCGACGCGGCGTTCGAGCGGTGGCAGCGAGACGGCGCGGTCCGTTTCGAATACGAGACGAACGTGTACTACGGCTTCGTCTAACAGCGATGCAAGCCCTCCCGGCCGCGGCCGAAGAGGGCTTGCATTGCTTTCGCGTCACGCGTGGCGGCGGATGACCGCTTGGTACGCGGGCTTCGGCCGCAGGCCGACGAGCTTCTCGAGCGCTTCTCCGTCTTTGAACGCGAACACGGTCGGCATGCTCAGGACGCCGAACCGCTCGGCAAGCTCGGGGGAGGCGTCGACGTCGACGGAATAAATGTCCGCCGCCTCTCCTTCTTCCTCGGCGAGCTGTTCCAAAATCGGAAGCAGCGTCCTGCAAGGGGGGCACCACGCGGCGGAAAAGTCCACCAGCGTCAGCTTCGAGCTGTGAATCGCGCCTTCGAACGCCTCGGCGTTCAAGCTTCTTAAGGTCATGTTCGTTCCTCCTGTTCCGATGCCGACGACTCCCTTCGAATCGCTTCGATCCGCTCGATCAAATTGCCGCGGATGGCGAGCAGCTTTTCGATCTGGTCGTCGATCTCTTTCAGTTTCGATTCGTATACGGGCATGATTTCGCGGCAGAACGCTTCTTTATTTTTGAGGACGCAGTGCAGAAAGCCGACGATTTGCTCCGTCGACAGGCCGAGCCGCAAGTACAGCTGGATCGTGCGCACCTGCTCCACCGCGAACGGCGAGTAAACGCGGTACCCGTTCTCCGTGCGCTCCGGCTGCAGCAAGCCTTGTTCTTCGTAATAACGAAGCGATCTGAGGCTGACGCCCGTCGCTTTGGACAATTCCCCGATTTTCATACGCTCCTCCTTCTGCGCTTTCCGCCCGCAGCTTCATCGTAAACCCTGACATCGGTGTGAAGGTCAATACCCATTTTTTCGCCATGGACCCGGGCACAATCCCCCTTGTGCGCGATTTTCGCGTGTGGTATACTTTTCAAGTGATGTTGTCGATACTGCGGAATTAGGAGAGTGGGGAAACCCACTCTTTACGTTTTCCATAGAGGAGGTTTGATTGTGAGCGCATCGGGAGTGCAGCAAGCGGTTGCCGATCTGGTGACGCCGTTCCTGGAGCGGGAGGGGTTCGAACTGGTCGAAGTGGAGTATGTCACCGAGGGCGGAAACCGGTATCTGCGGGTGTACGTGGACAAAGAAGGCGGCATCGACATCGACGAGTGCGGACGAATCAGCGAGTATTTAAGCGAACAATTGGATCAGCAGGATCCGATCTCCGACGCTTACATATTGGAAGTATCCTCTCCGGGCGCGGAGCGCCCGCTCAAGAAGCCTGAGGATTACCGCCGGGCCGTGGGCAAAGACGTGTACATTACGACCGTGGAGCCCGTCGAAGGGAAGCAAGAATTCGAAGGCCCGCTCGTCGCGTACGACGGCGAAACGGTAACCGTTAAGGCGGGCAAGAAGGGCAAAGGCAAAGAAGTCACGTTCGGAGTGGACAAAATCGCCAGCGCCCGCCTCACTATCATTTTCTAACTGGGGACGAAAGCGGAAGGGGGAATGACTTTCCAATGAATACGGATTTTATCGAAGCATTGGCGGAAATCGAGAGAGAGAAAGGGATCGGCAAAGAGGTGCTTATCGAAGCGATCGAAGCCGCCCTGATTTCCAGCTATAAGCGGAATTTCAATACGGCGCAAAACGTGCGCGTCGACATTAACCGGCTCACGGGCGTCATTCGCGTATACGCGCGGAAGACGGTCGTCGACGAAGTGCTCGATCCGCGCATGGAAATTTCGCTGTACGCGGCTCGGGAGATCAACCCGAACTATTCGCTGGACGATATCGTCGAGATCGAGGTGACGCCTCGCGATTTCGGCCGCATCGCGGCCCAAACCGCGAAGCAGGTCGTGACGCAGCGCATCCGCGAGGCCGAACGCGGACTCATCTATAACGCATTCGTCGACAAAGAGGAAGATATCGTCACCGGCATCGTGCAGCGGATGGATACGCGCAACTTGTACGTCGACCTCGGCAAAGTCGAAGCGGTCATGCCGCTGACGGAGATGATGCCGACGGATAAGTTCAAGCTGAACGACCGGATCAAAGGCTACATTACCCGCGTCGAGAACACGACGAAGGGGCCGCAAATCGTATTGTCCCGCACGCATCCCGGTTTGCTGAAGCGATTGTTCGAGCTCGAGGTGCCGGAAATTTACGACGGCGTCGTCGAAATTCGTTCCGTCGCGCGCGAAGCGGGATTCCGTTCGAAAATCGCCGTTTTCTCGCGTAACGACGACGTCGATCCGGTCGGCTCCTGCGTCGGTCCGAAGGGCGCGCGCGTCCAGACGATCGTCAACGAACTGCGCGGCGAGAAGATCGATATCGTGCGCTGGAGCGAGAACGTCGAGGAGTTCGTCGCGAACGCGCTCAGCCCGTCGAAGGTCGTCGAGGTGAAGGTGCTCGAAGACGAAAAGACGGCGCGCGTCATCGTCCCGGATTACCAGTTGTCGCTGGCGATCGGCATCAAAGGGCAAAACGCGAGGCTTGCGGCGAAGCTCACGGGATGGAAAATCGATATCAAAAGCGAAACGCAGGCGGAAGAGGAATTCGGTCGTCCGCGCACGGAAGAGGCGCTGCCGCAAGATTCCGCCAGCTTCGATTAAGGGCTACGGCTAAAGGGAGGTGATGGTCGTGAGAGTTCGGCGCGTACCGTTACGCAAATGCGTCGCTTGTCAGCAAGGCAAACCGAAGAAAGAGCTCATTCGTATCGTTCGTACGCCGCAAAGCGAGGTGCTCATCGACATCACCGGCAAAAAATCGGGCCGCGGCGCGTACCTTTGCGGACAGGTTTCCTGCTTTACTTTGGCAAAGAAAAGCCGCGCACTCGACCGGGCGCTGAAAGTCCCGGTCGGCGACGACGTGTACGATACCCTCGCTCAAGAATTCATCCGGGTGGAAGACGAGTTTCGCGCATACCAAGCGGCTCTGCCCGACGAAGAGGAAGAAGGCGAAGTCACCGGATGAACGATCGAGAGCGGACGTTGTCCTATCTTGGGCTGGCGCTGCGGGCCGGCAAACTGGCCAGCGGGGACGAAGGCGTGATGAAGGCGGTTCGCAGCCGTACGGCTTGCATCGTGTTCGTCGCGAGCGACGCTTCGGACAACGCAAGAAAGAAATACCGGGATAAGTGCGAATATTACGGCGTGCCGATCAGCGACGTCTTCGACCGGCGGGAGCTTGGGCAAAGCGTCGGCAAGGCGGAGCGGGTCGTGGTCGCCGTTACGGATAAGGGGTTATCCGAGCTTGTCCGCAAGAGCTTGGCAAAACATGCGGAGGTGGGGTTTCATTGAGCAAAACCGATAACAAATTGAGAGTATACGAATATGCGAAATCATTGAACATGAGTAGTAAGGAGATCATTACAATATTGAAGCGACTGGATATTCCGGTCAATAATCATATGAGTGTTATGGAAGATAATGCGGTTTCGGCGGTGGAAAAGTTCTTCAAAGACGTGAAGGCGAACGCCGCGGCGAAACGCGCAGCGGAGACCCAGGCCCATGGGTCCGGAGCAAACAGCGGGGGTGCATCTGTGACGACGGGCACAAAAGATCAATCGACACCAAGAAGAGATGACAACAGAGGAAATCAGGAGCGCTCGCAAGGCGACCAAGGTCAAAATCAGCGCTCGCAAGGGGATCGCCCGCAGGGCGACCGCGCGTACAACAGCAATCCGCGCCCGCAGGGCGACCGTCCGCAAGGGGATCGTCCGCAAGGCGACCGCCCGCAGGGCGATCGCGGCGGCTACAACCGTCCGCAAGGCGACCGTCCGCAGGGCGATCGCGGCGGCTACAACCGTCCGCAGGGCGACCGTCCGCAGGGCGGCGGCTACAATCGCCCGCAGGGCGACCGTCCGCAAGGCGGCGGCTACGGCAACCGCCCGCAGGGCGACCGTCCGCAAGGCGGCGGCTACGGTAACCGCCCGCAGGGCGACCGTCCGCAAGGCGGCGGCTACGGCAACCGTCCGGGCGGCGACCGTCCGCAGGGCGGCGGCTTCGGCGGTCGTCCCGGTCAAGGCGGCGGGCGTCCGGGCCAAGGCGGCGGACGTCCGGGCCAAGGCGGCGGACGTTTCGGCGGCGCGGCGAAAATTCCGGCACCGCCGGTCGACACGCGCACGCAGGCGCAGCCGACGCGCGAGCGGGACCGCGACAAGGACAAGGAACGCGATCGCGATCGCGTGAACAAGTTCTCGGACGGCGAGTTCAGCGACGGCAAGGGCCGCAACAAGCGCAAAGGCGGAAAGTTCGGGAACGGTCGGAAAAATCAGCAGCCTTCGCGTCCGAAAGTCGACAATACGCCGAAGAAAATTATCGTCCGCGGCAACATGACCGTCGGCGAAACGGCGAAGCTGCTGCATAAAGACGCTTCCGAAGTCATCAAGAAGCTCCTGTTCATGGGCACGATGGCGACGATCAACCAAGAGATCGACATCGACATCATCCAGCTGCTTGCGGCGGAGTTCGGCGTCGAAGTCGAAGTGAAGATCGCGGAAGAGATCGACAACTACGACGAAATCGTCGAAGTCGACGACGAAGCGGACTTGGTTGAGCGCCCGCCGGTCGTTACGATCATGGGCCACGTCGACCACGGCAAAACGACGCTGCTCGACGCGATCCGGGAGACGAACGTCGTCTCGGGCGAAGCCGGCGGCATTACGCAGCATATCGGCGCGTACCAAGTCGAGGTTAACAACCGGAAAATTACGTTCCTCGATACGCCGGGCCACGAAGCGTTCACGTCGATGCGCGCGCGCGGCGCTCAGGTGACGGACATTACGATTCTTGTCGTCGCCGCGGACGACGGCGTCATGCCGCAGACGAAAGAGGCGATCTCCCACGCGAAAGCGGCGGGCGTGCCGATCATCGTCGCGGTGAACAAAATCGATAAGCCGGATGCGGATCCGGACAAAATCAAGCAGGCGCTCACGGAATTCGAGCTCGTTCCGGAAGAGTGGGGCGGCGACACGATTTTCGTGAACATTTCCGCAAAACAGCGCACCAATCTCGACCAGCTGCTGGAGATGATTCTCCTCGTAGCGGACGTGCAAGAATACAAGGCGAACCCGAACAAGCGGGCGCGCGGCACGGTCATCGAAGCCGAGCTCGACAAGGGCAAAGGCGCGGTCGCTCGCGTCCTCGTTCAGAACGGTACGCTCAAGGTCGGCGATGCGCTCGTCATCGGCAACAGCTTCGGCCGCGTCCGGGCGATGGTCAACGACAAAGGCCGCCGCGTGAAGGAAGCGGGCCCGTCGACGCCGGTCGAAATTACCGGCCTCACGGAAGTGCCGCAAGCGGGCGATCCGTTCATGGTGTTCGAGGACGAGCGGAAGGCGCGCGAAATCGCCGAATCCCGGACGTCCAAGCAGCGCCAAGCGGATTTCGGGGCGAATTCCCGCGTCTCGCTGGATGACCTGTTCAGCAAGATCAAGGAAGGCGATCTGAAGGAACTGAACGTCATCATCAAGGGCGACGTGCAAGGTTCGGTCGAAGCGCTCAAAGGCTCGCTCGAGAAGATCGATGTCGAAGGCGCGCGCGTGCGCATTCTGCACACCGGCGTCGGCGCGATCACCGAGTCGGATGTCACGTTCGCGTCGGCATCCAATGCGATCGTCATCGGCTTCAACGTGCGTCCGGAGCCGGCCGCGAAAGCGACGGCCGATCAGGACGGCGTCGACATCCGACTGCACCGCATCATCTACAACGTCATCGACGAGATCGAATCGGCGATGAAAGGCTTGCTCGATCCGATCTTCAAAGAGGTCGTACTCGGCCAGGCGGAAGTGCGCAACGTATTCAAAATCACGAAAGTGGGCACCATTGCAGGGTGTATGGTGACGCAAGGCAAGATCGCGCGCAACGCCGAGGTTCGCGTTATTCGGGACGGCGTCGTCGTTCACGAGGGCAAGCTGGACTCCCTCAAGCGGTTCAAGGACGATGCGAAAGAAGTGGCGCAAGGCTACGAATGCGGTATCGGCATCGACAAGTTCAATGATGTTCGAGAAGGCGACATCATCGAAGCGTTCGTGATGGAACCCGTAGAGAGGTGATAACGCATGGCTAAAGTCCGTGTCGGACGCGTGGGAGAACAGCTGAAGAAAGAGCTTAGCCAGATCATCCAGATGGAATGGAAGGATCCCGGCATCGGGTTCGTGACGGTGACGGGCGTGGACGTAACGAACGACTTGTCGCAAGCGAAGGTGTTCATTAGCGTCTTAGGCAGCGACGAACAGAAGGAAGCTACGCTGAAGGCGTTCGCCCGAGGCAAAGGGTTCCTCCGTTCCGAACTCGGCAAGCGGATGCGGCTTCGGCACGTGCCCGATCTGCTGTTCCAATTCGACACCTCGATCGAGTACGGCAGCCGCATCGAAAAGCTGCTCGAAACGATCAACACCGAGGCGGATCGGCCATGAACGCGACGTTCCGTCCGGAAGCGTACCAAGAGGCGCTGCGCCAGGCGGCGGCATACATCCGGGACGGCGACGATTTCCTCGTCGTCTCCCACTTGTCGCCGGACGGCGACGCGATCAGCTCGACCAGCGCGATCGGGTTCATCCTGCAGGCGCTCGGCAAAACGTATACGTTGATCAACGAAGGCAGAACGCCGGAAAAATATAAACACTTGCTGGGAGGGCAGCCGATCGTCGATTACGAACGAGAGGCGCCCAATCGGCGTTTCGAACGCATCATCGCCGTCGACTGCGCGGATTTCGCGCGGATCGGCGCGGTACATAACGTATTTTCCGACAACGCGGCGCTGCTCAATATCGATCATCATCCGACGAACGACGACTACGGCGCGATCAACCTGATCAAGCCGACGGCCGCGGCGACGGTCGAGATCATTTACGAGCTTGCGGAGACGCTCGGGATCGCTTGGACGAAGCCGCTCGCGACGTGCATTTACGCGGGACTGTTGACCGATACCGGCGGGTTTCGGTATTCGAACACGACGCCGCAAGTCATGGCGGTCGCCGAACGGATGCTGCGGCACGGGGCGGAAGGCGCGGCGCTCGCGGAGCAGCTGCTGGAGACGATGACGTATCCGCAGATGATGCTGTTGAAAGAGGCGCTGTCGACGCTGACGTTCACCGAGAACCGGAAAATCGCTTGGCTGTCGGTGACGAAAGAGACGCTGGACAAGCTCGGCGCGGCGGAGGAAGATACCGAGGGGCTCGTCAACTTGCCGCGCAACGTCGCGGGCGTCGAAGTCGGATTGCTGTTTAAGGAAAAAGCGCCCGGCACCGTGAAAGTGAGCCTTCGTTCCGCGGGGAATGTGGACGTGTCCCGTCTCGCGAAATCGTTCGGCGGCGGCGGGCACGTACGAGCGGCCGGCTGCACGATAAGCGGGACGGTGGACGACGCGGTCCGGCGCATGGTGGAAGCGGTGAGCGAACAATTATGACGGAATGGGAAGGCGTATTTCCGCTGTGGAAGGACGCCGGGATGACGTCGCACGACTGCGTGTCGAAAGCGCGTAGACTGTTTCGGATGAAGCGCATCGGTCATACGGGCACGCTGGATCCTGACGTTTCCGGCGTGCTTCCGCTTTGTTTGGGGCGGGCGACCCGCATCGTCGAATATTTGCAGGAGCTGCCGAAGACGTACGAGGCGGAAATGACGATCGGCTACGCGACCGACACGGAGGACGCGAGCGGCGAGACGATCGAGCGCGCTTCAGAGGTGACGGTCGGCGAAGCCGACATTCGAGCGGCGGCGGAGCGCTTCGTCGGCGACATCGAGCAGACGCCGCCGATGTATTCGGCCGTCAAGGTCGACGGCAAGCGGCTGTACGAGCTGGCGCGCGCCGGCGTGACGGTGGAGCGGAAATCGCGGACGGTGACGATACACTCCATCGACATTACCGACATTCGCCGGCAGGAGCCGTACGTCGTCGTCCGCATGACCGTCGTCTGCTCCAAGGGAACGTACATCCGGACGCTGTGCACCGATATGGGGCGTTCGCTCGGTTATCCCGCGGTGATGTCCGCGCTCGTGCGCACCGGCTCCGGGCCGATCCGGCGCGAGCAGTGCGTCACGTTCGCCGAAGCGGAGCGGCTCGCCGCGGAAGGGCGGCTTGCGGACAAGCTCGTCGGCATCGGCGAGGCGCTGGACTTTGTGCCGCGCGGCGACGTGTCGCCGGCGGCGGTCGCGCCGGCGCTGCAGGGCCGGAAGCTGTACGCGAAGGCGGTGCGGCTCGAAGCCCCGCCGCGTTCGCCGGAGGAGCTGTTCCGCCTGTACGGCGAAGACCGGCTGATCGGACTGTACCGGATGGACGAAGCCGGCGAGACGTTCGTGCCGGTCAAGCTGTTCACATAACGATCGAGGCGTGTTTGGGCGAGGAGGAAACGCAGCAACATGAACATCGTGCATCTGGCATATCCGATCGCGGAGAGCGTTCTGCGATCGGTTCCCGCAGCGGGGCAAACGATGGCGATCGGGGATTTCGACGGCGTACACCTCGGACATCGGGAGGTGATCGGCCGGGCGGTCGCGGAGGCGCGGCGGCTCGGCCTGCCGTCGTCCGTCATGACGTTCCACCCTCATCCGAGGGAGGTGCTCGGGTCGCCGCTGTATTCGACCTATCTGTCGCCTCCGGAGCGCAAGCTGGACCGGTTTCGCGAGCTCGGCGTCGATACGGTGTACATCGTCGCGTTCGATTTGACGCTCGCCGCGCTGCCGCCGGCCGTCTTCGTCGAAGACGTGCTGAAGCCGCTCGGGGCGAAATCGATCGCGGTCGGCTTTAACTTTACGTTCGGCCGCCGCGGCATCGGGACGTCGGCGATGCTGCGCGAGCTCGGGAACGGCGCGTTCGACGTGCACATCGTACCGCCGTTCCTCGTCGGAGGCGAGCGGGTCAGCTCGACGCTGATCCGCGAAGCGCTGTCGTTCGGCAACGTCGAACGCGCCGCGGCGCTGCTCGGCCGGCCTTACGAGGTCGACGGCGTCGTCGCGCGCGGCGAAGGCCGCGGCCGGACGATCGGCGTGCCGACGGCCAACGTGGCCGTGCCGGCGCACGCGGTGAAGCCGGCGAACGGCGTGTACGCCGTCGACGTCGTGCTCGACGACGGCACGGAGAAGAAGGGCGTCATGAACGTGGGGCTGAAGCCGACGTTCCACAGCGCGCTGCCCGCGCCGACGTGGGAAGCGCATCTGTTCGATTTCGAAGGGGATCTCTATGGGCGCACGCTGACGGTACGGTTCCGCTCTCATATTCGCGACGAGCGGAAATTCGAATCGGTCGGGGCGCTGGTCGAGCAAATTCGCGCGGACATCGAAGAGGCGAAGCGGCGGAATCCGTCTCCGGCATAAGTTGGAAATCGGGAGTATAAAAAGATTGTATTTCGGCTATCATCTATGATATACTACGAGACGTTGTCGAATCCGCCTAAGGCCGCATCCGGCCCGGCTCGGCAGCGATAGAACCGCAGCTTGGCGTTCCGATTCACCGACGGACGGCTAGGCTGACGGGGATCATACCAAGGAGGTGACCGAGGATGGCATTGACTCAAGAACGCAAGACGCAACTGATCGAGGAACATAAGGTGCACAGCAACGACACCGGTTCCCCAGAAGTGCAAATCGCTATCCTGACCGAGAACATCAACAACTTGACGCAACACCTGCGGGAGCACAAGAAAGACCACCATTCCCGCCGCGGTTTGCTCAAGATGGTAGGCCAGCGCCGTAAGCTGCTTGCATACCTGAAGAACAAAGATGTAAAACGGTACAGCGCTTTGATCGAAAAGCTCGGCTTGAGACGCTAACGGTCAAAAGGATACCCGAGAGCAACCGACTCTTCGCACCGAAGAAGCGGTTGCTTTTCTTTTGGGACAAGGCATGAAATGATTTACCTGAGGAAGGAAATAATACATACGATGCAGAATGTATGATAGATCGATATGAAGGAGGCAATGTATGGGACCCGGTGAAGTGAAAACAGTGCAAATGGATTTGGCGGGCCGACCGTTCACGCTCGAAACCGGCCGCTTGGCCAAGCAGGCGAACGGCGCCGTGTTCGTTCGTTACGGCGAGACGGTCGTACTGTGCACGGTGACGGCGTCGTCCGAACCGAAAGATCTCGATTTCTTCCCGCTGACCGTCAACTATGAAGAGCGGTTATACGCGGTAGGCAAAATTCCCGGCGGCTTCATCAAGCGCGAGGGCCGTCCGAGCGAGAAGGCGATTCTCGCGAGCCGTCTCACGGACCGGCCGATCCGGCCGTTGTTCCCGGAAGGCTTCCGGAACGACGTGCAGATCGTGGCGCTCGTCATGAGCGTCGACCAAGACTGCTCGCCGGAAATCGCGGCGATGATCGGGACGTCCGCGGCGCTCAGCATTTCCGACGTGCCGTTCAACGGACCGGTCGGCGGCGTTATCGTCGGACGGGTGGACGGGCAGTTCATCATTAACCCGACCGTCGAGCAGGAGGACAAGTCCGACATCTACCTCGTCGTCGCAGGCACGAAAGACGCGATCATGATGGTCGAGGCGGAAGCGAACGAGGTGCCGGAAGAGGACATCCTCGAAGCGATTATGTTCGGCCACGAGGAGATCAAAAAAATCGTGGCGCTGCAGGAGCAGTTCGTTGCGATCGCGGGCCGCGAGAAGATGGAAGTGAAGCTGCATCAGGTCGACGCCGAAGTGAATGCGGCGGTGCGCGCGTACGCGTCTGCGCGGCTCGTGGAAGCCGTCAAAATTGCGGGCAAGCAGGAGCGCAGCGACGCGATCTCCGCGATCAACGACGAGACGGTGGCTCATTTCACGGAGCAGTACGCGGACGAACCGTCGAAGCTCAAAGACGTGAAAGAAGTGTTGTACGACATCGTCAAGGAAGAAGTGCGCCGCCTCATCACGGTCGACAAGGTACGTCCGGACGGCCGCAAAATCGACGAAATTCGTCCGATCGATTGCGACGTCAGCGTGCTTCCGCGCACGCACGGTTCGGGCCTCTTCACGCGCGGACAAACCCAGGCGCTTAGCGTATGCACCTTGGGCGCGATCGGCGACGAGCAAATTTTGGACGGTCTCGATCTCGAGGACCGCAAGCGGTTCATGCATCATTACAACTTCCCGCCGTTCTCCGTCGGGGAAGCGCGGCCGCTTCGTCCGCCGGGACGCCGGGAAATCGGCCACGGCGCGTTGGGCGAGCGGGCGCTGGCGAAGGTCATTCCTTCGGAAGAGAAATTCCCGTACACGATCCGTCTGGTCTCCGAAGTGCTGGAGTCGAACGGCTCCACGTCGCAGGCGAGCATTTGCGCCAGCACGATGGCGCTTATGGACGCGGGCGTGCCGATCAAAGCGCCGGTCGCGGGCATTGCGATGGGTCTCATCAAGGAAGGCGAACACTATTCCGTCTTGACGGACATCCAAGGGATGGAAGACCATCTCGGCGATATGGACTTCAAGGTGGCGGGCACGGCGGAGGGCGTGACGGCGATCCAGATGGACATCAAGATCGACGGCATCGACCGCAACATCCTGCAAGAGGCGCTCGCGCAGGCCAAAGAAGGCCGGATGTTCATCCTGAACAAAATGCTTCAAGCGATTTCCGCGCCGCGCAGCCAGCTGTCGCCGTACGCGCCGAAAATTACGGTCATGCAGATCAACCCGGACAAAATTCGCGACGTCATCGGCGCGGGCGGGAAGGTCATCAACAAGATCATCGAAGAAACGGGCGTCAAGATCGACATCGAGCAGGACGGACGCGTCTTTATCGCCTCGCCGAACGCGGAAGCGAACGATCGGGCGAAAGCGATTATCGAAGGCATCGTGAAGGAAGTCGTCATCGGCGAAATTTACATCGGCAAAGTGAAGCGCATCGAGAAATTCGGCGCGTTCGTCGAAATTTTGCCGGGTAAAGAAGGGCTCGTTCACATCTCCCAGCTGTCCACCGAACGCGTCGCGAAGACGGAAGACGTCGTCGCCATCGGGGACTCGATTACGGTGAAGGTGACCGAGATCGATCAGCAAGGCCGCATCAATTTGTCGCGCAAAGCCGTGCTTGTCGGCGAAGGCGGCGGCAATGCGGCGGAAGGCAAGGCGCCGGTGGGACAATAAACTCCCGTCGGCTTCGCGCCCCGCGGCGCAGCCCCAAACGCATACACACCGAAAGAGCCAGAATCCCGTTCTGTCTCTTTTTTTATTGCATACATTTAGGACAAGAACGTTAAGATTGTCCGTAAGGAGTGGATACGACGGAATGAACGGGCTGTGGAAGCAGGGCTTCGTCATCGCGGCGTTTTTCGCGTTCACGTTTTTGTCCTTCAACCATGACGGCACGATCGCGCATTATTTGGCCGCGTTCGAGCCGGGCGCGTCGGCGCGCGTCGCGGAGGACGGCGACGGCGGCGGCATCGAGCCGGCGCGGCTCGCGCCGGAGCAGCGCGCGCTGTACGAGCGCATCGTGAAGGAGGCGGCGTCGCTGCGCCGCGAGCCGATCGACGCGCGCAACGATCCGGTATGGAAAGCGATTCCCGCCCTCAACGGGCGCGAGGTGGACGTCGACCGCACGTTCGCCGCGGCGATCGGGACGCGCGGGAACGATCCGATTCCGTTCGTATACCGCGACATTCCGCCGAAGGTCGCGCTGGACGACCTCGGTCCGCTGCCGATTTATAAGGGCAACCCGCGCAAGCCGATGGTGTCGCTGATGATTAACGTCGCATGGAAAGAAGAGAACATTCCGTCGATGCTGGAAACGCTGAAACGCGAAAACGTGAAGGCGACGTTCTTCTTCCTCGGCGCTTGGCTGAAGGATCATCCGGACGTGGCCAAGGCGATCGCCGCCGAAGGTCACGAGCTGGCCAACCACGCGTATTGGCACAAGACGCCGCTCAGCCAGCTGTCGGACACGGCGGTGCGGAAGGAAATCGAGAATACGCAGAAGCTGCTCGAGGAGACACTCGGCGTGAAGGCGACGCTGTTCGCGCCGCCGTCGGGCGACTACGACGCGGACACCGTGCGCGTGGCGCACGAGCTCGGGCTGCGCACCATCCTATGGACGCTCGATACGATCGATTGGAAGGAGCCGCCGCCCGAATCGATCGTGCGCAAAGTGGCGTCGCGCATCGAACCGGGTTCGCTCATTCTGATGCACCCGACGAACAGCGCGGCCGCGGCGCTGGGCGGCATCATTCGCGAGGCGAAGAAGCGCGGGTACGCGATCGGCACCGTGTCCGAGACGATATCCCCGGCTTGGCCGGCTGAGGCTTCGGTTGAGACGCCGGCGGGTTTCTGATAATATCTATCATCAGAAACGGCAATACGCATATCGATACGATTCGCGGCGCGTATAGGACAGCGCCAGGGGGAGAAGCAGTGGAAAGAAGGCAACTTAGCAACGGAATTCGCGTCGTGTTGGAAAATATGCCGACGAGCCGCTCGGTCTCCTTCGGGATTTGGGTGAAGACCGGCTCCCGCAACGAGGCGGGCCCGAGCAACGGCATCTCGCATTTTATCGAGCACATGATGTTCAAAGGAACGGAGCGCTACAGCGCGAAAGACATCGCCGACGTGTTCGACGGCATTGGCGGCAACGTCAACGCGTTCACGTCGAAAGAATATACGTGTTATTACGCGAAGGTGCTCGACGAGCATGTGCCGATCGCCGTCGACGTGCTGGCGGACATGTTTTTCCGCTCCACGCTCGCCGAAGAGGAGCTTACGAAAGAGAAGAACGTCATCATCGAAGAAATTTCGATGTACGAGGATACGCCCGATGATATCGTGCATGATTTGATCGCGAAGGCGGCGTACGGCGACCATCCGCTCGGCCTGCCGATTCTCGGCACGGCGGCGAATCTTGCGGCGATGACGGCAAGCGATTTGCGCCGGTACATCGAGACGCATTACGGCAGCGACACGATCGTCATCAGCGCCGCGGGCAACATCGGCGAATCGACACTCGAGCTGTTCGAGAAGCATTTCGGCTCCGGTGCGCAAGCCCCGCGGCCGAGCGCGGCGGAGGCGGTGCAGCCGCCGGCGTTCGCCGGAGGCCATCACTATCTCCGCAAGAAGACGGAGCAGAACCATATCTGCATCGCCATGCCGGGATGCTCGCAGGACGATCCGCTCCTGTACGCGATGATTTTGCTCAACAACGCGATCGGCGGAGGCATGAGCTCCCGTTTGTTCCAAGAAGTTCGCGAAAAGCGCGGCCTCGCGTACTCGATCTACTCGTACCATACGTCGCATATCGACAGCGGCCTGTTCACCGTGTACGCCGGCACGACGCCGAAGCAGACGGCCGAGGTGCTGGATCTGATCTACGACGTGCTGGCCGACGTGCGCGAACACGGCATTACGCCGGAGGAGCTGCGCAAGGGCAAGGAACAGATGAAGGGCAGCCTCATCATCGGGCTTGAGAGCACGAGCAGCCGGATGACCCGCAACGGGAAGAACGAGCTCATGCTCGGCAGGCTGTATACGCTGGATGAGTTGATCGAACGGATCGATTCCGTCACGATGGACGACGTCATGTCGCTCGCCGGCCGCCTATTCGGCGGCATGTGCGCCACGGCGATGGTCGGCGGCACGGACAAAGCGCTCGTCAAATGGAGGGATCGTTATGCAGCAGCCATACCGCATTGAGGTCAAACGGGAGCCGGGCAACGAAGATTTGCCGCTCCCGGTCAAAATGTCGGCGGGGGCGAGCGGATACGATCTGCATGCCGCCGTCGGCGAGCCGGTGACGCTGGCTCCGGGCGAGCGGAAGCTCATTCCGACCGGCCTCGCGCTCGCGATGCCGAACGGGCTCGAGGCGCAAATCCGGCCGCGCAGCGGCCTCGCGTTCAAGCACGGCATCACGACGCTGAATACGCCGGGGACGATCGACGCGGACTATCGCGGCGAAATCAAAGTGCTGCTCGTCAACTTGGGCAGCGAGCCGTTCGTCGTGCGCCGCGGCGAGCGCATCGCGCAGATGGTGTTCCAAACCGTGCCGGACACGGATCTCGTCGAGGTGCGCGAGCTGGACGAAACGGCGCGCGGCGCGGGCGGGTTCGGACATACGGGAGTGTAATCGCAAAGGACAACGAAAGCCGATCGGCGGAATTCCGCCGGTCGGCTTTTTTGCGTTGGGGCGCCTCTCGGAAAAGCGCGCGCGGCGCCGCCGATCGGAGACGGCCGGGCGGGTCGTGGAACCATTTCTGGGCGAATGCCATAGTATAGCACTATACCTGAGAGGCAACCGAAAGGAGCGTGTTGTCAATGCTTACCGGAACGCAGGTTGCTTTCATCGGCGGGGACGCCCGTACGCTCGAAATCATCCAGCGGCTGACGGAGCTGGACGCGACCGTAACGTTGATCGGCTTCGACAATTTAAAACAGACGTTCAGCGGGGCGACGCATGCGGAGCTGACGGAAGAGGCGTTCGCGGACGTGGACGCCGTGCTGCTGCCCGTCGTCGGCACCGACGACGAGGGAAAGATCGACGGCGTCTTCACCTCCAAAGAACTGCGATTGACGGACGCGTGTCTCGCTCGGCTGCCGAAACATGCCAAGGTATACGCCGGCATGGCGAAACCGTACTTAAAAAGTTTGTGCGCCAAACACGACATCGCCCTCGTCGAGCTGCTCGAACGCGACGACGTCGCGATCTATAATTCGATTCCGACCGCGGAGGGCGCCGTGCTGCTGGCCATACAGCATACGGACATTACGATCCACGGCTCGACGGTCGTCGTCGTCGGCTTCGGCCGCACCGGCATGACGCTCGCCCGCACGTTCCAAGGGCTTGGCGCGAAGGTGCTCGTGGGCGTGCGGAAAGACGATCATTTCGCGAGGGCGTTCGAAATGGGCTTCCAGCCGTTCCATACGGCGCAGCTTCAGCAGCATGTCGGGGCGGCCGACATTCTCTTCAACACAGTGCCGTCGTTAATCGTCACGTCCAAGGTCATCGCCGCGATGCAGCCGCGGGCGATCATCATCGATCTCGCTTCGAAGCCGGGCGGAACCGATTTCCGATTCGCCGAGCGGCGCGGGGTCAAAGCGCTGCTGGCGCCCGGGCTGCCGGGCATCGTGGCGCCGAAAACCGCGGGGCGCATCATCGCCTCGGTCGTCAGTCAATTGATTATGGAAGATTCCGCGAAACGGGGGAATGGAGTATGAATTGGAAAGGCATTACGGTCGGTTACGCATTGACGGGCTCCCACTGCACGCTGGAGGAGGTCATGCCGCAAATCAAACGATTCGTCGACGCCGGCGCGCGCGTGATCCCGATTATTTCCCATTCGGTGCAGATGACGGATACGCGGTTCGGCAAGGCTGCAGACTGGCAAAAGCAGTTGAAAGAACTGACAGGAAATGATATCATTTCTTCAATTGTGGACGCCGAGCCGCTGGGCCCTTCCAAGCTTTTGGACGTCATGGTCATTGCGCCTTGCACGGGAAATACGACGAGCAAGCTCGCGAACGCGATGACGGAAAGCCCGGTGCTGATGGCGGCGAAAGCGCAGATGCGCAATCAGCGCCCGCTCGTGCTGGCGATTTCGACGAACGACGGCCTCGGATTGAACGGAATGAACATCGCGAAGCTGCTCATTACGAAGAACATTTACTTCGTGCCGTTCGGCCAGGACGCGCCCGAAGCGAAGCCGAATTCGCTCGTCGCCCGCATGGACTTGGTGATGGAGACGTGCGAAGCGGCGCTGCAAGGCAAGCAGCTGCAGCCGATGCTCATCGAACGATTCCAGTATTCATAAGTTTATTATTCAGCAATCGCACTCATTCATCGTGCGTGCGCCTTTCCACACGTGCAGCCGTTCGGCCGCAGCGACAACGATCGAAGGAGAGATGGAGAACATGACGAAACAATATACGGTAGCCGTCGTCGGCGCCACCGGCGCGGTAGGGGAACAGCTTCTGCGGATGCTGGAGGAGCGCGACTTTCCGATCAAGCAACTGAAACTGCTGTCTTCGGCGCGCTCGGCCGGCACGAAGCTCGCATTCCGCGGGGAAGAGGTTACGGTGGAAGAAGCGACGCCGGACAGCTTCAAGGGCGTCGAAATCGCGCTGTTCAGCGCGGGCGGCGACGTCAGCAAAGCGCTGATCCCGCATGCGGTCGAACACGGCGCCGTCTGCATCGACAACACGAACGCGTTCCGGATGGATCCGGAGACGCCGCTCGTCGTGCCGGAAGTGAACGCGGACCAAATCGCCAACCACAAAGGGGTCATCGCGAACCCGAACTGCTCGACGATCCAGATGGTCGCGGCGCTCAAGCCGCTGCAGGACCGCTACGGCATCAAGAAAATCATCGTCTCGACGTATCAAGCGGTATCCGGCGCGGGCGCCCGCGCGGTGGAGGAGACGCTCCGCCAAACGCGCGAGGTATTGAACGGCAACGAAGTCAATCCGGAAATTTTGCCGGTCGGATCGCTTCCCGTCAAGCATCAAATCGCATTCAACGCCATCCCGCAAATCGATAAGTTCCAAGAGAACGGCTTTACGCTCGAGGAAATGAAGATGATTCGCGAAACGAAAAAGATCATGGGCGACGACTCGATCGAAGTGACCGCGACATGCGTGCGCATTCCGGTGCTGTACGGCCACTCGGAATCGGTGTACGTAGAGTTGAAGAGCGAATACGACCTCGAGGAAGCGCGCTCGCTGCTCGCGTCCGCGCCGGGCGTCGTGCTGCAGGACGATCCGTCCCAGCAGCTGTACCCGCTGGCGACGACGGCGGCGGGCCGTCCCGAAGTGTTCGTCGGCCGCGTTCGCCGCGACCTGAACGAGCCGAAGGCGCTCAATATGTGGATCGTATCCGACAATCTGCTGAAGGGCGCGGCATGGAACGCGGTGCAAATCGCGGAAATCGTCGCGGGCCGCAACAACGGTTAAACCCGAAGCTTATCGCTTTGCGCAGGACGGCGTGCCCATCTCGGTTATGAAAAGGGAGGTACAGCGATGCGCATTTTGGTACAAAAGTTCGGAGGCACATCCCTTTCGACCCCTGAAGCAAGAGAACACGCCATTAAACATATCGAACGCGCGCTCGCCGAGCAATACGCGCTCGTCGTCGTCGTCTCCGCGATGGGACGGCGGGGCGAGCCGTACGCGACCGATTCGCTGCTCGGTCTGATCGACGCGAACGGCGGCGTGTTGGGCGCGCGGGAACGCGACTTGCTCATGGCCTGCGGCGAAACGATATCGGCCGCGACGCTGTGCGCGATGCTGCAGTCCCGCGGACTCGAGGCGACGGCGCTGACCGGCGCGCAAGCCGGCATCGCGACGACCGAGGAGTTCGGCAACGCCCGCATCTCCGACATTCGGACCGACAGGCTGCTGTCGATTCTGAAGGAAGGCAAAATCGCGGTCGTGACCGGCTTCCAAGGCGCGGCGCCGAACGGAGACGTTACGACGCTCGGGCGCGGCGGCAGCGACACGTCCGCGACGGCGCTCGGCGCCGCGCTCCGGGCCGAATTCGTCGACATCTTCACCGACGTCGAGGGCGTGCTGACGGCCGATCCGCGCATCGTCGGAGATGCGAAGCCGCTCGACCGCGTCAGCTACATCGAAATCTGCAACATGGCGCATAACGGCGCCAAGGTCATCCACCCCCGCGCCGTCGAGATCGCGATGGAGGCGGACATTCCCGTACGCATCCGCTCGACGTTCTCCGACCATCCCGGCACGCTCGTCGCCGGACAATCGGTGCTGCGCGGCGTCGGGCCGGTCAGGGATCGCTTGATCACCGGCATCGCCCATTCGACGAACGTATCCCAAATTCAGGTGTTCGCCGAGGAAGGCCGATACGACCTGCAGCTTCGCGTCTTCAAGACGATGGCCGACAACGGCATCAGCGTCGACCTGATCAACGTTACGCCTTCCGGCGTCGCTTATACGGTGAACGCGGCCGAGGCGGATTGGGCGGTCGAACTGCTAGGAGCGCTTGGCCTCGCGCCGAAGGTCGTCAAGGACTGCACGAAGGTGTCCGTGATCGGAGGCGGCATGAACGGGGTTCCGGGCGTCATGGCGAAGATCGTCGAAGCGCTGACGGAGCAGGACGTCGGCATTTTGCAGTCGGCCGACTCCAACGCGACGATCTGGGTGCTCGTCCGAGCGGCGGACACGGTGAAAGCCGTGAACGCGCTGCACCGGAAATTTCAGCTGCACGAGCCGATTTCGAATTGACAAGGGCCTTATATCGTACGTAAGATAGGGAACAATGGATGCGTCGGCGGTCCGCTAGGGACGGACGCGGGGAGGAACGGACAAGTGGATTTCGGAAGATTGCTTACGGCGATGGTCACGCCGTTCGACGACCAATTGCAAATCGATTGGGAACGCACGGCGCGCCTTATCGACTATTTGATCGATACGCAGCGCTCCGACGGTCTCGTCATCGCCGGAACGACGGGGGAATCCCCGACGCTCTCCGACGAGGAGAAGCTGGAGCTTTTCCGCTTCGCCGTCAAACAGGCGAACGGCCGGGCGAAAATCATCGCGGGCACCGGATCGAACGATACGGCGCACTCGATCCATCTTTCCAAAGAAGCCGAAAACATCGGCGTCGACGGCATTATGCTCGTCTCGCCGTATTATAGCCGAACGTCTCAGGATGGGCTGCTCGCGCATTTCCGGGCGGTCGCGGCGGAAGTGTCGCTGCCGATCATGATTTACAACATTCCGTCGCGCACGGGCGTCAACATCGAAGCGAAGACGATGCTCGCGCTGGCGGAGACGCCGAATATCGTCGCGGTCAAGGAGTCTAGCGGCGATCTCGACCAAATGTCCGCCATCTTGGCGGGCGCGCCGTCCGGCTTCTACCTATACAGCGGCGACGACAGCTTGACGCTGCCGGTGCTCGGCATCGGCGGACACGGCATCGTCAGCGTGACGAGCCATCTCGTCGGCCGCCAAATGAAGGACATGATCGACGCTTACGTCGAAGGCCGTCCGGCGGACGCGGCGAAGCTGCACCTGCAGCTGTCCCCGATGTTCAAAGGCATGTTCATCGGCCCGAAGACGCGCATGGTCAACCCCGTGCCGGTCAAATACGCGCTGAAGCGCAAAGGCATCGACTGCGGCGGCGTCCGCCTGCCGCTCGTCGAAGCGACGCTTGAAGAGGCAGCGTTCATCGACGCGTTGGTCGACGCATACGAATAACGGCGAATTCGAGCCCGTTTGCGTTTTTTCCCTTGCAGGGGAAAGACGCGGACGGGCATCGTTTTGTTTCCGGTGGACATTCTATGAAGTAACGGCGGCCCCCCGCGACTTGTATTTCCTGTTTTTGTTCATGTATAATGGTCGTTAAGTGTGACTGGTGCGTTTTTTTTGATTTACCCTGACTTTTGCTCGGCATGGTTTGTTTTCATATAGAATCGTCGCCAAACCCAATTAAGGAGGTAACCTTGTTGTCCAAGAAAAACATAGACAAAGTAACCATTTTCGCTCTGGGCGGCGTGGGCGAAATCGGTAAAAATATGTACGTTGTGCAGTATGCCAACGATATTATCGTCATCGATGCCGGCCTGAAGTTCCCGGAGGAGGACATGCTCGGGATCGATGTCGTCATTCCGGACATTTCGTATTTGACGGAGAATCGGGATAAAGTTCGAGCGATCCTCGTGACGCACGGCCATGAGGACCATATCGGCGGATTGCCTTACGTGCTCAAGCATTTGAACGTCCCCGTGTACGGCACGAAGCTGACGCTCGGCTTGATCGAGGCGAAGCTGAAGGAAGCGAATTTGCTCGGCGAGACGAAGCGCATGCTGATCAACGCCGACAGCATCGTCCGCTTCGGCCAAATTACGGCGTCGTTCTTCCGGACGAATCACAGCATCCCGGATTCGGTCGGGATCGCGCTGGAGACGCCGGAGGGCGTCGTCGTCCATACGGGCGACTTCAAATTCGACTTTACGCCGGTAAATAATCAATACGCCGACCTGCATCGGATGGCGGAAATCGGAAGCAAAGGCGTCCTGTGCCTGCTCTCCGAGAGCACGAACGCGGAGCGTTCCGGCTTTACGCCTTCGGAGAAGACGGTCGGGGACGAGCTCGTCGAAGTGTTCCGGCGCGCGAAGCAGCGCGTCGTCGTCGCGACGTTCGCGTCCAACATTCACCGCCTGCAGCAGGTGTTCGAGGCCGCGATGCTCACGAATCGGAAAGTGACCGTGATCGGCCGCAGCATGGTGAACGTCGTGGCGATCGCGCATGAGCTCGGCTACCTCGACATCCCGGACGGCATGCTGATCGAGCCGGAGGAAGTCAACAAACTGCCGGCGGACGAAGTCGTCATTTTGTCGACGGGCAGCCAGGGCGAACCGATGTCGGCGCTGACGCGGATGGCGCGGTCCAACCATAAGAAGCTCGACATTCTTCCGGGAGACACGGTTATTATCGCGGCGACGCCGATTCCGGGCAACGAGCGGTACGTCGGGCGAACGGTCGACGAGCTGTTCCGTCTCGGAGCGCATGTCATTTACGGACCGGGATCGATTACGGGCGTTCACGTCTCCGGCCACGGCAGCCAAGAAGAACTGAAGCTCATGCTCAACATGATGAAGCCGAAGTACTTCATTCCGATTCACGGCGAATACCGGATGCTGAAACAGCACGCGAATTTGGCGACGACCGTCGGAGTAGAGCGCGAGAACATTTTCCTGCTCGACATCGGCGACACGGTCGAAATCCAGAACGGGGTGGCGCGGCGCGGAAGCAAGGTGCCGGCCGGCAACGTGCTGATCGACGGCCTCGGCGTCGGCGACGTCGGCAACATCGTGCTTCGCGACAGAAAGCTGCTCTCGCAGGACGGCATCCTCGTCGTCGTCGTGACGCTCAGCAAGCAGGAAGGCAAGATCATCTCCGGGCCGGACATTATTTCCCGCGGCTTCGTCTACGTGCGCGAATCCGAAGGATTGCTCGAAGAAGCGAACAAAATCGTATCCAACACGCTCGCTCGCCTGATGGGCGAGAACGTGAACGAATGGGCGTCGCTCAAGACGCAGGTCAGAGACGCCCTTGGACGATTCTTATATGAACAAACCAGAAGAAGACCGATGATTTTGCCGATCATCATGGAAGTGTAACGAGCGTTTCACCGCCGTTCTTGTCACCAAGCGGGCGCCTTGTCTCCACGAGACGAGGCGTTCGCTTTTTTCGTTTGCATAGTTTTCCGGCCGCTCCTTCATACTATGACGGATCGCTTCCATATACGGAATGGAGGGCTTACAGCATGGATCGGTACGAAACGTACGAAAGCAAATCGAAAGCGGAGCAGCCGGAGCCGTTCGGGGAACGGAAAAGCGCCGTCGCCGAAAACATCGTCACGCTGGGCAATCCGAATCCGCCGACGACCGAGCAGTCGAACATTTACACGATGACGATCATCGGCCAGGTCGAAGGGCATGTCGTCCTGCCGCCGCAAAACAAAACGACGAAGTACGAGCATCTCATCCCGCAGCTCGTCGCCGCGGAGCAGAACTCGAAAATCGAAGGGATCTTGGTCATTCTGAACACGGTCGGAGGCGACGTGGAGGCGGGGCTCGCCATCGCGGAGATGATCGCGTCGCTGTCGAAGCCGACGGTGACGATCGTGCTCGGCGGCGGTCACTCGATCGGCGTGCCGATCGCGGTCAGCTCCGACTACTCGTTCATCGCGGCGACCGCCACGATGACGATTCACCCGATTCGGCTGAACGGGCTCGTCATCGGCGTGCCGCAAACGTTCGAATACTTGGATAAAATGCAGGAGCGCGTCCTGCGCTTCGTCCTGACGCATTCCGGCATCTCGGAGGAAAAGCTGAAGGAGCTCATGTTCAAAACCGGCGAGCTGACGAGGGACATCGGCACGACCGTCATCGGGCACGAGGCGGTCCGATACGGCCTTATCGATGCGGTCGGCGGCCTCGGCGACGCGATTCGGGAGCTGAACCGCAGGATCGAAGAACGGCGGGCGGCCAAGCGGGCGGAAGGCGGAGAAGGCGCGCAGGTCGGAGCCGCCGCGGGCGCTGCGGGAACGACGGCCGCGCCGGGAGTTCCGGGAGCGCTCGGGTCCCCGGTAACTCCGGGGAGGGTCGAGCATTGATCCTGTATACGCCGCTGCCGTTAGAGCAAATATTTCAAGGCATCGAGGATCTGAAATCGCCTGTCGACATCGCCATGGCCGACATTACGATGCAGGTCGAGCCGGTGAGCGCCACGGAGGCGCGCATCGTTCGGCTCATCTCGCCTCGGGCCGAAGATTACCTCAATCCGGCGTACGCGCCGGGCCGCATCATCCGCTATCCGGTCTGAACATATGTTCGAAACCCCAGGAAAACTATGCTATAATGTTTTTCTGGGGGTGTTTGCGTTGGGGAAGTCTCGGAAAAAGAAGGGCAAGAAGCCCTTATCCTCCAACTTAAAATTTGAGCTGTACGGCATTCTGCTGCTGCTGTTTTCCGCGATCGCCTTAGCCCGCGAAGGACCTGTCGGCAAGTCGATCGCGTTTTTGTTTCGCGTGCTGATCGGTAACCTCGAACCGGTGCTGCCGGTGGTCTTCATGTACGTGGCCGTTTTTCATTTTATGATTCGCCGTTCGTGGCCGTCCGGCTGGTCGGTGCGAGCGACGGGCGTCGTTCTTTTCTTGCTCGGCTGGATGATTAGTTTACATAGAGGACTGTTTCTCGAGCTCATGCCCGACGGCGGGTACACCGCCGGTTGGGTCGTCCAGACGACCTGGGATCGGCTCATGAGCCATATTACGGCTGAGGGGCTCCAGTTTACGACGAGCGCCGGGGGCGGCCTGCTCGGCGGGCTGTCGTTCGCCGCTCTGTATATGCTGTTCGGCTCCGTCGGCGCGAAGCTGATCGAGTTCACGATGTACGCGATCGGCCTGCTGCTCATCACGGGCTGGTCGTACGTGCAGATGATCGGCGCGGTGCGGAAGTTCGTCGGGCGCGTGCTCGGACGAATCGGGCAGTCCGCGAAGGAGACGGCTTCCTTGCTGCGCGACCGCAGCGAGTCGTCCGCGGGAGGCGCCGTGACGAGGCGCCGGGCGAAGCCGGCGAAGGCGGGCTTCGCGCTGGACGACGACGACGAGTTCGACGAGGAGACGATGAAGCCGGAGAAGAAGCCGAAGGCATCGTGGTTCCAGCGCATTACCGGGGCGGGCCCGGCGGGGGACGGCAGCGACGCCGCGCCGGAAGCGGCGGTCCCGGTTCGGGACGAGGAGCCGGAGGAGCAGGTCGTATACCGCGCGCCGGCGGAGGACGTTCCGAGAACGGCTCCCGCGGCCGCGGCGGCGGAAGACGAAGGCCGGCACGAGCCGGTGTTCGTCGACTTCCTCGATCAGGTGCGCGAGTCGGTGCAGCGCGCCGCCGCGGAGCCGGAGCCGGAGGAACCGGCCGCCGCTGCGGGACCTGCATTGGAGCCGGCGGTCCCGGCCGCCCCGAACTCGTCCGAGGGCGGCGAGCCCGACATGGCCGAGCCGTTCGCGGCTTCGGCGAGCGCGCCGGCCGCGCCGCCGCCGAAGCCGTACGTGCTGCCGCCGTTCCACCTGCTGTCCCGCCCCGGCGGGGGCAAAGGCGGCGAATCGGCCGACGCCATCGCCCGGGAGAACGCGCGCAAGCTCGAGACGACGTTAGAAAGCTTCGGCGTCCGGGCGAAAGTGCTGCAGGTCGTCCGCGGCCCGGCCGTCACCCGGTACGAAATTCAGCCGGACGTCGGCGTCAAGGTCAGCCGCATCGTCAGTCTCACCGACGACATCGCGCTCGCCCTCGCCGCCAAGGACATCCGGATGGAGGCGCCGATCCCCGGCAAATCGGCGATCGGCATCGAGGTGCCGAACACGGAGGTATCGATCGTCTCGCTGCGGGAAGTGATGGAGACGTCGGCGTTCCACGAATCGGACGCGCGCCTCACGATCGCGCTCGGACGCGACATCTCCGGTCAGCCGATCGTCGCGAACTTGGCGAAGATGCCTCACTTGCTCGTCGCCGGCGCGACCGGCTCGGGCAAATCGGTGTGCATCAATGGCATCATCACGAGCATCTTGTACAAAGCGAAGCCGGACGAAGTGAAGTTTCTGATGATCGACCCGAAGATGGTCGAGCTCAACGTGTACAACGGCATTCCGCATCTGCTCGCGCCGGTCGTGACCGACCCGCGCCGCGCGTCGCTCGCGCTGAAGAAGATCGTCGTCGAGATGGAGAAGCGGTACGAGGCGTTCTCCAAATCGGGCACGCGGAATATCGAAGGGTATAACGCGCAGCTGATCGAGAAGGGCGAAACGCCGCTCCCGTACATCGTCGTCATCGTGGACGAGCTTGCGGACCTGATGATGGTCGCGGCGGGCGACGTCGAGGATGCGATCACGCGGCTCGCGCAGATGGCGCGGGCGGCGGGCATCCACCTGATCATCGCGACGCAGCGGCCGTCCGTCGACGTCATCACGGGCGTCATCAAGGCGAACATTCCGTCGCGTATCGCCTTCGGCGTTTCGTCGCAGGTCGATTCCCGAACGATCCTGGACATGGTCGGAGCGGAGAAGCTGCTCGGCCGAGGGGACATGCTGTTCGTGCCGGTCGGCGCGTCGAAAGCGGTCCGGGTTCAGGGCGCGTTCCTGTCCGACAACGAGGTCGAGGCGGTCGTCACGTTCTGCCGCGACCAGGAGAAAGCGCAATACCGGGAAGAGCTCGTCCCCGAAATTCAAGAGAGCGAGGACGAGGACGAAGGGCAGCTCGACGAGCTGTTCGATCAAGCGGTCGGCATCGTGCTCGAGGCGAAGCAGGCGTCCGTATCGCTGCTGCAGCGGCGCATGCGCATCGGTTACACCCGCGCCGCCCGGTTGATCGACCAGATGGAAGCGAAGGGCGTCGTCGGCCCGTACGAAGGAAGCAAGCCGCGGGAAGTGCTCGTGTCCCTTGAACAATACCAAGGCGGACGTTTGACGTCTTAGCCGCGCTTTTCCGGCCGCTCGCGAGAGCGGCCGTTCGCGTTGCATAGAACGGATTCTCCTTTCTCATACTACGTAAGGAAACAAGCGACCACCTTATGTAGAGAAAGGTTGAATCAGACGCATGCGTACTCGGCTGATCCTCGTGACCCTTTGTCTTATTGTCGGGTTGACCTTCGCTTTCCAAGCGAAACTGGACCGAAGTCTCGACGGCGCTGAGGCGGCGTTCAGCAAAACCACTCTGAAATACGGCGCCGTCGGCCAGGACGTTCGGGAGCTGCAAGGACGCTTGAAATACCTGGGCTATTATAATGGCGCGGTCGACGGAGATTTCGGCTGGAAGACGCTGAAGTCCGTCAAAACGTTCCAGTCCAGGTTCGGCATGAAAGCCGACGGCGTCGTCGGCTCGGCTACGAAGCTGAAATTATACAACGCTACGAAGAAATGGCGTCCCGGCGCGGATACGGCCGGCGGCGCGAAGGCCGGCAGCCCGCAGGGCGGCGGAACGACGGCCGCGAAGCCGAAACCGGCGGCCGTTGGCGGCGCGAAAACGATCGCCCCTTCGTCGCATCGCGGATTTTCCAGCAACGATCTGAAGATGATGGCGAACGCGGTGTACGGCGAAGCGCGCGGGGAGCCGTACGAAGGGCAGGTCGCCGTCGCGGCCGTCATTTTGAACCGCGTCGACAGCGCGAGCTTCCCGAATACGCCGTCCGGGGTCATTTTCCAGCCCGGCGCGTTCACGGCCGTCGCCGACGGGCAAATTTGGCTGACGCCGAACGAGAGCGCGATGAAAGCGGTCCAGGACGCTTTGAACGGATGGGATCCGTCCGACGGCTGTCTCTATTATTTCAATCCCGTCACCGCCACCTCGAAATGGATTTGGTCTCGCCCGCAGTACAAACGAATCGGGAAACATATTTTTTGCCGCTGAGACATACACTTCCGAAAGACCGTTGATGAGAAGAAGTAACCGCTCCGGTTGCTTCTTTTCCGTTTCGCCCCCTTTTCGTTTATAATGAGTGAGGACAACCGATATGGAAGGAGTTTCCGCCCCATGGGAACGACACGCTTTGAACGGGATGCCGTCGGCGGCATCCGCCTGCACGTGCTGCCGACCGATCGCTTTAAGACGACGGCCGTCTCCGTCTTCGTCGGAGCGCCTTTGCAGGAATCGACGGTGACGAAGGTCGCCTTGACGCCGTTCGTGCTGCGGCGCGGCAACGCAACGTATCCGGAAACGAAGTCGTTCCGCGAGGCGCTCGACGATTTGTACGGCGCCGGCTTCGGCTTCGATATTTATAAGCGCGGCGATTACCAAATCGTCAACTTCCGCATGGACATCATCCAGAACGGCTTCGCCGGCGGCGCGCCGTTGCTGCAGCAAGCCATAGCGTTTCTCGGAGAGACGCTGACGCATCCGGCGGTCGAGGAAGGCCGGTTCATCGCTTCGTACGTCGAAGCCGAGAAGCATACGGTGCAGAAAAAGCTCGAAGCGATCGTCAACGACAAAGGGCGGTACGCCGCGGAGCGCTGCATCGAAGAAATGTGCAAGGACGAGCCGTACCGGCTTCATCCGCTCGGCCGCAAGGACGACCTCCCGGCGATCGAGCCGGCGGCTTTGTATGAAGCATATAAGGAATGGCTGACGCAGGCGCCGATCGACGTATACGTTGTCGGCAACACGACGCTCGAGGAAGCGAAGCGTCTCGTCGCCGAAGCGTTTGACGTGCGCCGGGACGGCGCGCCGACGGAATACGCCGCGGCGCCTCAGCCGCGCCGGGCGGGCGAAGTGCGCACCGTCGTCGAGCGGATGGACGTCAACCAAGGCAAGCTGAACCTGGGGCTTCGAACGCCGGCCGCGTACGCGGAGCCGAATTACGCTACGGCGCTCGTGTACAACGGCATTCTCGGCAGCTTCCCGCATTCGAAGCTGTTCCTCAACGTGCGCGAGCGCGCGAGCCTTGCGTACTATGCGTCTTCCCGTCTCGACGGCCATAAGGGCATTATCACGATTTCGTCCGGCATCGAGATCGACAAATACGAGCGCGCCGTCGACATTATCAAGCAGCAGCTCGACGCGATGCGCGCCGGCGACATCAGCGATCTGGAGATGGGACAAACGAAAGCGATGATTACGAACCATCTGCGGGAAATGAACGACAGCGCCTACGAGATGATCGGATACGATTTCAATACGGTGCTCTCGGGCAAAGAGCGCACGGCCGACGCGCTGCGGGAGGAGATCGAGCGGGTGACGACGGAGGACATCGTCGCCTTCGCGCAGGGCGTCCAGCTCGACACCGTTTATTTCTTGCGCGACCGGAAGGAGGCTTGAAGCGGTGAACAAACACGAATATCCGAAGGTGAAAGAGACGGTCTATTCGGAAACGCTCGACAACGGCCTCACGGTATACGTGCTGCCGAAGGAGGGCTTTTCGAAAACGTTCGCCACGTTTTCGACGAAGTACGGCTCCGTCGACAACCATTTCTCGGTCGGAGACGAGCCGCCGATCCGCGTGCCCGACGGCATCGCCCACTTCCTCGAGCATAAAATGTTCGAAGAACCGGAAGGCGACATCTTCGCCACGTTCGCTTCGAACGGCGCTTCCGCCAACGCGTACACGAGCTTCGACCGGACCGTTTATTTGTTCTCGGCGACGGACCGGATCCGCGAAAACGTAACGACGCTGATCAATTTCGTGCAAAATCCGTATTTCACGGACGAGAACGTCGAGAAAGAGAAGGGCATCATCGGGCAGGAAATCAAGATGTACCAAGATCAGCCCGATTGGCGCGTTTACTTCGGCCTTATCGAAGCGATGTACCATAAGCATCCGGTTCACATCGACATCGCCGGCACGATCGAATCGATCCACGAAATTACGAAAGATACGCTGTACCGGTGCTATCGGACGTTCTACCACCCGTCGAATATGACGGTGTTTATCGTCGGCGGCGTCGATCCGGCGGAAATGATCGAGCTCGTCAAGGCGAACCAAGCCGGCAAAACGTTCGAGCCGCAGGGCGAAATCCGCCGCTTGTTCGAGGCCGAGCCGGCATCCGTGAAGCTTGCGCGCAAGGACGTCACGCTGCCGGTGTCGATCCCGAAATGCATGTTCGGCATCAAGGAGACGAAGGTCGGCTTCGCCGGAGCCGAGCTGCTGCGCCGCGAGGTCGTGACGAAGCTGCTGTTCGACATGCTGTTCAGCCCGAGCTCGAAGCTGTATCAGGAGCTGTATGACGAGAAGCTCATCACCGACAGCTTCGGCGCCGAATATAACGTCAGCGAGCAGTATGCGTTCTCCGTGATCGGCGGCGACACGCGCGACCCCGACGCCCTCGTCGAGCGCGTGCGTCAAGGCGTCGAAGCGTGGCGCGCCTCCGGCATTCCGGAAGAGCTGTTCGAGCGGACCCGCCGCAAAAAAATCGGCGGCTTCTATCGGATGTTCAACTCGCCGGAGGCGATCGCGGGCGAATTTACGAAGCACCGCTTCCGCGGTACGAACGTTTTCGATATATTGGAATTGTATGAGCAAGTGACATTGGACGAAGTGGAAGCTCGGCTCCAGGAGCATTTCGATTGGAACCAGCTTGCCGTATGCGTCGTTAGAAGCGAGTGAACCGCTGGGGATGAACAAATCGATTCGGGAAACGACCGTCCTCGTGACGGGCGCGAGCCGCGGCATCGGCGCGGCGATCGCGGAACGGTTCGCCACCGTCGGGATGAAGGTGGCGATCCATTATTTGGAGGCGCATGAAGCGGCCAACGAAACGGCCCGCCGCTGCTTGCGCCACGGCGCGGAGGTTTTGACGGTCACCGCGGATTTGAAATCGAAAGAACAAATCGAACGGATGCGGGAGAAGCTGCATAAGCATGGCATGTTCCCGGACATCCTGGTGAACAACGCCGGCATCTCGCATTACGGGATGCTGGCGGACGTTACCGAGCAAGAGTGGGACGACGTCATGAATGTCAACCTGAAGGGCATGTTCCTTGCGACGCAAGCGTTCATGCCCCATATGGTGACGCAAAAGTACGGCCGCATCGTCAACGTGTCTTCCGTCTGGGGCATCGCGGGCGCCTCGTGCGAGGTGCTGTATTCCACAGCCAAGGGCGGCATGAACGCGTTCACGAAGGCGCTCGCGAAAGAGCTCGCGCCTTCCGGCATCACCGTGAACGCGGTCGCGCCGGGGCCGGTCGACACGGCGATGATGAGCGGCTTCGACGCGGTCGAGAAGGAGGAGCTTGCGCAGGACATCCCGGCGGGCCGATTCGCCCATCCGGAGGAGATCGCCTCGCTCGTTTACTTCCTGGCGCTGCCCGAGTCGGGTTATATCAACGGGCAGATCATTTCGCCGAACGGCGGCTGGCTGACCTAACGCGTGAATCGTGCATAACGAACGTCCTTATCGCGAATATTAGAGATGGTCACAATCCATGAACTATTCCCAAAGGAGGACGAACGTTATCATGACGACGACCGTATTGAGCACGTACGATAAATGGAAGCAGTTTTTGGGCGAACGCGTGCAAAACGCCCGTTCCGCCGGCATGAGCGACTCCACGATTCAAAACCTGGCGAAGGACATCGGGGACTTCCTCGCGACGAAGGTCGACCCGAAGAACGACGAAGAGCGGGTGCTGAAAGAGCTGTGGGCGGTCGCCGACGAGAACGAGAAAAAAATGATGGCCGGCCTCATGATGAAGCTTGTCGACTAACGTGCGGTAAAGGCAGCAAGCCCCGTCCGGAACGCGTGCGAGTGCATCGATTCGCGCGCGACCTCCGAGGGGCTTTTCTCGCTTTTTTTCACTCGCAGGGCAGGAACGCCCGGAATTTTGTAGAATATAATCGAAATACGCGGTTTTTTTGCATTCAATGGATGGAGTGACGACGGAAGTGGAAATGAAGCAATGGTATATGGAATATAAAATTCATAAGAACCGACCGGGGCTTTTGGGGGATATCGCCTCCCTTATGGGGATGATGAACATTAACATTTTGACGATCAACGGCGTCGAGGATCGGACGCGCGGCATGCTGCTGCAAACGGACGACGACGAGAAAATCGAAATGATGGGTAAGATACTGCGAAAAGTGGATAATATAACCGTAACGGCGCTTCGGGCGCCGAAGCTCGTCGACATTTTGGCGGTGCGTCACGGCCGGTACATCGAGCGGGATTCGGACGACCGGAAGACGTTCCGCTTCACCCGCGACGAGCTCGGGCTGCTCGTCGATTTCCTCGGCGAAGTGTTTAAGCGCGAAGGCAATCAGGTGATCGGACTGCGCGGCATGCCCCGCGTCGGCAAAACCGAGTCGATCATCGCGGGGAGCGTCTGCGCGAACAAACGTTGGACGTTCGTCTCCTCGACGCTGCTGCGGCAGACGGTGCGAAGCCAGCTGTCGGAGGACGAATTCAATCCGAACAACGTCTTCATTATCGACGGCATCGTCAGCACGATCCGTTCGAACGAAAAGCACCACTCGCTGCTGCAAGAAATTATGGAAATGCCGTCGACCAAAGTCGTCGAGCATCCGGACATTTTCGTCAAAGAGTCGGGCTTCGATTACAACCGCTTCGATTACATTATCGAATTGCGCAACACTCCGGACGAGGAGATTTCCTACGAAACGTTCACGATCAACTATGAAGGATTCTAATCACGGGAGGTGACGAGGGTGTCTGACCTCGGGCAGCTGCTTCGGAAAGCGCGTACGGAACAAAACATCACCTTGGACCAATTGCAGGAAACGACGAAAATCCGCAAACGGTATTTGGAAGCGATCGAGGAAGGCAAGTTCAACATTTTGCCCGGGACGTTTTATGTTCGCGCTTTTATTAAGCAATACTCCGAAGCGGTCGGATTGGATCCGGACGAAGTGTTCCGCCTCTACGCCCATGTGATCCCGTCCGCCGATCCGGAGCCGGCAGCGGAGCCGATCCGAATGACGCGCCGCCGTTCCGTCGAACCGCCCGAGCGCGCGGGAAAATGGGCTTCGGCGCTGCTGATGATCGCGTTTCCGATTTTGATAATCGGCATTGTTTATTATTATTTATACTCGAATTGGGAAACTCGCTCCGAAGTGCTCCCGAGCGAGCCGATCACGGACAGCTCGGCTCAAGAGCAGGGCACGACGCTGCCGCCGGCGGCCGATACGGCCGAGACGCCGAACGAGCCTGCGCCGGCGCCCGTTCAGACGACCGAGCCCGAACCGGAGCCGGACGTAACGTTCGTCGAGAAATTCAAAGTCAACAAAAACGACGTGGAACGGTTCGAGGTGCGCAATGCGCCGCAAGTGTCCATCGAGGTCAAAGTAGTCGGGCCCGAGGCGTGGATCGGCGTGACGCACGCGGATACGAAGTCGAAGTATTTATATCAAGGCGGGTTGAAGCAAGGCGATACATACAGCGGGCAATTCGGACATAATACGTACCTGAACATCGGCCGGGCGAACGCGGTCGAGCTCAAGGTGAACGGCATCGCCATCGACATGGGGACGGAACCGAATCCGCGTAAATTCCAATTCGAGTTGGTCGGCGCATCGGACGGCGCGGCGGCTGAATAAAAGGTTGGGCTAGGGGTATCTTAAACGTAGCAAGCATGCCACCATCTTCTTGCGAAACGAGGGATATCCAATGACTATCAGCTGGATCGTCACGGGTCTCGGCGTCGTCGTCAGCCTGCTGGGCTGGTATTTAACGCCGGACGCCTGGGGTTACGGCATTTTCGGCTTCGGTCTGGCTCATATCGTGCTGGGCATTCTGGATATGTTCCGGGATCCGGCGCGCAGCCGTTCGTAATCGACGGAACGCGGGACACCCGCCGCTTGGGCGGGTGTCTTTTGCCGTCTTTTGGCAAGCGGCGATTTTTTTTGTATACTAATACGAAATACACTGCGTTCCGGAGGGAGAGCATCAGTCATGGCATCGGAATATTCGTTCGACATCGTCTCGAAGGTGGACATGCAGGAGCTGCAAAACGCGGTGACGCAAGCCGAGAAAGAAATCGCCACGCGCTTCGATTTCAAAGGCAGCAAAAGCAGCATTTCACTGGAGAAGGAAGCGTTAACGATCGTTTCGGACGACGATTATAAGCTGAAAAGCGTCATCGATATTTTGCAAAGCAAGATGGTAAAGCGCGGCATTTCGATCAAGAACATGGATTTCGGCAAAATCGAGCCCGCCTCGGGCGGCACGGTCCGTCAAAACGTGAAACTGAAGCAAGGGATCGGGCAGGAGGACGCGAAGAAAATCAACATCCTCATCCGCGATTCGAAGCTGAAGGTCAAGTCGCAAATCCAAGGGGATCAGCTGCGCGTCACGGGCAAAAGCAAAGACGACTTGCAGGCGGTGATCGCGCTGCTGCGCGGCGCGGATTTGCCGCTCGAGCTGCAGTTCGTCAACTTTAAATAGAGGGCCGGCTTCCCTTGCGCCGCGGCGGTTCCGCCCGGCACAGGGGATGTTTTCTTTTTGACTCCCTATTGGGCTTATATTATAATTGGCTTCGATTGGAATGGGATAACACTGGGGGATACCTTGCAATGACCGAGAAAATTAAGATGGTCACCCTTGGCTGCGAGAAAAACTTGGTCGATTCGGAGATTATGTCCGGCATCGTCGCGCAGCACGGGTTTCAGCTTGTTGAAGATAAAGAAGAAGCGACCGTCATCGTCGTCAATACGTGCGGCTTCATCGACGCGGCGAAGGAAGAGTCCGTCAACACGATCTTGGAGATGGCCGAGCTGAAGGAGACTGGCTCGCTCAAGGCGCTCATCGTGTCCGGCTGCCTGACGCAGCGGTACAAGGAGCAGCTGATGGAAGAAATGCCGGAAATCGACGGCATCGTCGGCACGGGCGATTTCGATAAAATTCATGAAATCGTCGAAGCGGCGCTGCGCGGCAGCAAGCCGGTCGCCGTCGGCAATCCGATTTTCAATTATGAGCAGGCGCTGCCTCGCAAGCTGTCGACGCCGCGATATACCGCTTACGTGAAGATCGCGGAAGGCTGCGACAATGCGTGCACGTTCTGTTCGATTCCGATCATGCGCGGGAAGTTCCGCAGCCGGTCGATCGAATCGGTTCTCGCCGAGGTCGAGTCGCTCGCGAAACAGGGCGTGAAGGAAATCTCGCTCATCGCGCAAGATTCTACTAATTATGGCACGGACCTCTACGATTCTTTCATGCTGCCGACGCTGCTGAACCGCGTCAGCGAAGTGGAAGGCATCGAGTGGGTGCGCCTCCATTACGCATACCCGGGCTTTTTCACGGACGAATTGATCGAGACGATCGCTTCGAATCCGAAAATTTGCAAGTATATCGACATGCCGCTGCAGCACAGCGAAGACCGAATCCTCAAGCGGATGCGCCGTCCGGGCCGCGGCCGCGACGTTCGGGAGCTGGTCGCGAAAATTCGCGCGAAGATTCCGGACGCCGTGCTGCGCACGTCGATCATCGTCGGCTTCCCGGGCGAAACCGACGAGGACTTCGAGAATTTGGTGTCGTTCGTCCGCGAGATGAAGTTCGACCGGCTGGGCGTCTTCACGTATTCGCAGGAAGAGGACACGCCGGCGTCGCGCCTTCCGGATCAAGTGGACGAGGACGTGAAGGAATTCCGCGCTAACCGGCTGATGGAAGTGCAGCGCGAAGTGTCGAAGGAAGCGAACGGCCGCTTTATCGGCAAGACGGTCGACGTCTTGATCGAGCGCTATGACGGCCGGAACGACGTCTTCATCGGCCGCTCGCAGTACGACGCGCCGGAAATCGACGGAGAAGTGTTCGTCACGGGCTGCACGCCGGAAATCGGCACGCTGCAGAAGGTGCGCATTACGCACTCGCTGGATTACGACTTGTCGGGCGTCGGTGTTTCCGCATGAATTTAGCGAACCGCATTACGCTGGCGCGCATTTTTCTCGTCCCGATCATCATGTTTTTTTTGCTCGTCCGCATCAATTTGCCGGAGCTCCGCTTAGGGAGCTTCTCCATTACATATAACCAAATCATCGCGACGCTCATCTTCATCGTCGCGGCCAGCACGGACGGGCTGGACGGCTATATCGCGAGATCGCGGAAAATGGTGACGAATCTCGGCAAGCTGCTCGATCCGCTCGCGGACAAGCTGCTTGTCGCGGCCGTCCTGATCTCGCTCGTCGAGATGCAGAAGGTCGACGCGTGGATCGCGGTCGTCATCATTTCGCGGGAGTTTGCGATCACGGGGCTTCGCCAGGTCGCCTTGCTCGAAGGCAAGGTCGTCGCGGCGAGCGCTTGGGGCAAGTGGAAAACCGGCGTGCAAATCACGATGATCATCGCGCTGTTGCTCAACAACTTTCCGTTTTATTTCGTCGGCGTGCCGTTCGACCTGCTGTCGAGCTGGGCGGCCGCGCTCATCACGCTCTATTCGGGCTTCGACTATTTCGTGAAAAACAAAAACGTTATCGACGACGTGAAGTAAGGAGGCGCCGATTTTTCTCGCGCCGGCGCAGCCGGCCGCGGGAGGGTCGGCTTTTTCGCTTCGTCGGCATCGCGGTAGCGGCTGTATTTATTCATTAACGTAAAGGGAGTGGACGCGGATGAAAGCGGAAATTATTGCGGTCGGCACGGAGCTGCTGCTCGGCCAAATCGTCAATACGAACGCGCAATTTTTGGCGGAACGGTGCGCGGGGATCGGCATCGACGTTTATTTCCAGACGGTCGTCGGGGACAACGTGGAGCGCATCCGTTCGGCGCTGCGCATCGCGGCGGGGCGCGCGGACGTCATCTTGTGCACGGGCGGCCTCGGGCCGACGCTGGACGACCTGACGCGCGACGCGCTCGGCGAGCATGTCGGCGCGGAGCTCGTCATCGACGAGGACGGGCTGCGCAAGATCGAAGCGTTCTTCGCCGAGCGCGGCATCGTCATGGTCGAGAGCAACCGCCGCCAGGCGCTGACGCTCGCCGGAGCGGACGTGCTGCCGAACGATACCGGCATGGCGGTCGGCACGGCGCTGCAGCATGACGGCAAGCTGTACGTGCTGCTGCCGGGGCCGCCGCGCGAGCTGAAACCGATGTTCGAACGGTACGCGATTCCGTGGCTGCGCGCGAACATGAACGAGACGCTTCCTTTATATTCGAAGTCGCTGAAGTTCGCGGGCATCGGGGAATCGGGCCTCGAGCACGCCTTGATCGACTTGATCGAGAAGCAGACGGATCCGACGATCGCGCCGTACGCGAAGGAGGGCGAAGTCATGATACGCCTGACGTCGCGCGCCTCGACCGAGGCGGAGGCGCTGGCGAAGATGGCGGACGTCGAGGCGGAAATTCGCCGGCGCGTCGGGGATCATTTGTACGCCGAGGAGGACGTAAGCTTGGACGCCGTCGTCGTGCGGCTGCTGCGGGAGCGCGGGGCGACGCTGGCGGCGGCGGAGAGCTGCACCGGGGGGCTCTTCGCCGACATGGTGACGTCGCATTCCGGCAGCTCGGAGGCGTTCGCGGGCGGCGTCGTCTGCTATTCGAACGCCGTCAAGCAGTCGCTGCTCGGGGTGCCGGCGTCGCTGCTTGCGGGCGACGGCGCCCCCGGCGCGGTCAGCGCGGAGACGGCGGCGGCGATGGCGGACGGCGCCCGCGCCCGCCTCGCGACGACGTTCGCCGTCGCGTTCACCGGCGTCGCGGGGCCGGGTCCGGCGGACGGGAAGCCGGCGGGCCTCGTCTATCTCGCCGTCGCCCAGGAGGGCCGTCCGACCGAGGTGCGCGAGCTGAAGCTGTCCGGCAGCCGCGAGATCGTGAAGCTGCGCGCCTGCCGCGCCGGCTTTTACGAGCTGTGGAAACGGCTGAAGTAGAGCGGGGCTGCGCATCGCAGTCAGGCTCTCCGTGTCCGAAGCCGCTTCTTGCGAAAAACGGACGAATCGGGTATGATCGGAGTACGGAAGAACCGTGGCAGCGCCGTGTGCCGCGGTTTTTTTGCGTCTATCGCGGATCGCGCGGATGCTTCTCTCCCCCGCGGAACGCGGATCGGCGGCGAGATCGGCGCCCGGCTTCCCTCGCGAAAGGAGGGAAATCAGGAATGTTTGTTCGCAAAATCGCGTCGAAACATCGACAATGAACAAAAAAACAGAATGTATGTTCGAAAAAATGGTTGGCAACGGAGCGAAAAGAAGGTATCATACAAGTATCAGAGAAAAGGAAGTGTTCATTGTGAGCGATCGGAAAGCCGCATTGGAGATGGCCCTTCGCCAGATCGAGAAGCAGTTCGGCAAGGGTTCGATTATGAAGCTTGGGGAAAGCACACATATGCAAGTGGAGACCGTGTCCAGCGGATCGCTCGCGCTTGATATATCGCTCGGCGTCGGGGGCTTCCCGAGAGGCCGGATTATCGAGATCTACGGGCCGGAATCGTCCGGTAAGACGACGGTCGCGCTGCATGCGATCGCCGAGGTGCAGAAGAAAGGCGGACAAGCGGCCTTCATCGACGCGGAGCACGCGCTCGACCCGGTATACGCCGCGAAGCTCGGCATCAACATCGACGAGCTGCTGCTGTCCCAGCCGGATACGGGCGAGCAAGCGCTCGAAATCGCCGAAGCGCTCGTCCGCAGCGGCGCCGTCGACATCATCGTCGTCGACTCCGTCGCGGCGCTCGTGCCGAAGGCTGAGATCGAAGGCGAGATGGGCGACTCCCACGTCGGCCTGCAGGCGCGCCTCATGTCGCAGGCGCTCCGGAAGCTGTCCGGCGCCATCAGCAAGTCGAAGACGATCGCGATCTTCATTAACCAGCTTCGCGAGAAGGTCGGCGTTATGTTCGGCAACCCGGAGACGACGCCGGGCGGCCGCGCGCTGAAGTTCTACTCGTCCGTTCGTCTGGAAGTGCGTCGAATCGAGACGATCAAGCAGGGCAACGATATGGTCGGCAACCGGACGCGGATCAAGGTCGTCAAGAATAAAGTCGCTCCGCCGTTCAAGCAAGCGGAGATCGACATTATGTACGGCGAAGGCATCTCGCGAGAAGGCAGCATCATCGACATCGGCACGGAGCTGGACATCATCCAGAAGAGCGGCGCCTGGTTCTCGTTCGAAGGCGAGCGTCTCGGTCAGGGCCGCGAGAACGCGAAGCAGTTCCTGAAGGATCATCCGGCGATCGCCGAGACGATCGAGAAGAAGGTGCGCGAATTGACCGTCGTCGGGGCGGGGCTGCCTCCGGGCGTCTCGAGCGGCGACGACGACGACGATTTCGACGAGGAAGCGGAAGCGTAAGAATCGTTCGAACGGTAAGCATACTCACGCATAGCGGAAACGCCATCTCCGGCACCCGGCCGACGCCGGGTGCCGGTTGCGTTTCCGCGGCGGAACGGCGAAGGGGGAACGGCGATGGAACGGCAAGAAGGCGTCGTCACGTCGGTCGAGCGGCAGAAGAAGCAGAGGCAGCGGTATAACGTGTTTGTCGACGAGCAGTTCGCGTTCGCCGTGCACGAAGACGTGCTGATGAAATACCGGCTGTTCAAGGGACAGGTCGTTACGGCGGATCGGCTCGCCGACATCGTTCGGGACGAGGAGCGGCAGGACGCGTATACGAAGGTAGTGAAATGGCTGGGCGGCGGGCTCCGGTCGGAGAAGGAAATCCGCGGTTACTTGTCCCGCAAAGGCTACGAAGAGGATACGGTGGACGCCTGCGTCGAACGGCTTCGGGCTCAAAGCTACGTCGACGACGAGCGGCTGAGCCGCACGCTGGCGGAGGATCGGCTGAAGCTGCAGAGCAAAGGGAAGCAGTGGATTCGCAGGGAGCTGCTGCAAAAGGGCGTCGACAAGAGCACGGTGCAGGAAGCGGTCGGCTCCATCGACGCCGGCGAGGAAGCCGCCGCGGCGCTCGCCGTCGCGCGCAAACGATGGCGAACGCTGGGCGCGGGGGACGACCCCGCTGCCGCGAAGCGAAAGCTGTACGCCTATTTGGCGCGGCGCGGCTTTTCCGCCGGCGCGGTGCGCGAGGCGGTGCGGCAGACGGCTTCCGGCGCGGACGGAAGCGACGATGAATGGGACTGGGAGTAGTCGTTGCTTGACAATATTCTTTACCCACAGCTACAATGAACTAGTATATTCACTTTCTTTTTTCGCCAATTCTTCACGAACGCGCGAGAACTAGAGACAGGATTTGTTACGAGGGCAACGTCAAACAAACTCAATACGAGCACATCATTGGGCCGTCACCCTGAAGCTCAATCGTTGTGTGGCAACGAGGAGGTGAACTGGATGCACTGGTTGATCACAGCCATCATCGCTCTCCTTGTTGGCGCAGCATGCTTTTGGATCGGTTACCTTATTCGCAAGTCCTTTGCCGAAGCCAAAATTTCGAGCGCAGAAGAAGCGGCTCGGAACATTCTCGATAATGCTTCGAAAGAAGCCGAGGCGCTGAAAAAGGAAGCGGTCTTGGAGGCGAAGGACGAGATTCACAAACTTCGCACCGAGGCCGAAAGAGACATTCGTGAACGTCGCAACGAAATTCAACGACTGGAACGAAGGTTACTGCAAAAAGAGGAAACGCTGGATAAGAAACTGGATTCACTGGAACGGAAAGAAGAGCAGCTTGCCAACAAAGAGAAGCGCGTGGAAGAAACGCAGCAGCAGATCGACGCTCTCTACCGCAAGCAAGTAGAGGAACTCGAGCGCATCTCCGGCCTCACGCAAGAGGATGCGAAACAGATGATCCTCAATAACGTCGAGAACGAAGTGCGCCTGGAAGCCGCTCAGATGATGAAGGAAATCGAGCAGCAAGCGAAAGAAGAGGCGGATAAGAAGGCGCGGGAAATCATCACCCTTTCGATCCAGCGTTGCGCGGCGGACCACGTCGCGGAGACGACGGTATCCGTCGTATCGCTGCCGAACGAAGAGATGAAGGGCCGCATTATCGGCCGCGAAGGCCGCAACATTCGCGCGTTGGAAACCCTCACGGGTATCGACCTCATTATCGACGACACGCCTGAAGCGGTGATTTTATCCGGCTTCGATCCGATCCGCAGGGAAATCGCCCGCAACGCGCTGGAGAAGCTCGTCGCGGACGGCCGCATTCACCCGGCGCGGATCGAGGAAATGGTCGAGAAATCGCGCAAGGAAGTGGACGAGCGCATTCGCGAATACGGCGAACAAGCGACGTTCGAAGTCGGCGTACACGGGCTGCATCCGGATCTGATCAAGATTCT
This sequence comes from Paenibacillus sp., assembly GCF_035645195.1. NCBI lineage: Bacteria > Bacillati > Bacillota > Bacilli > Caryophanales > Paenibacillaceae > Paenibacillus > Paenibacillus sp. Next base: position 109,098 of record NZ_DASQNA010000033.1, read on the forward strand.
GGGTCGCCTCAAGTTCCGTACAAGCTACGGTCAGAACGTGCTGAAGCATTCGATGGAAGTCGCGTACTTGGCCGGCCTGATGGCCGGAGAGCTGGGCGAGGACGTCACGCTGGCGAAGCGTGCCGGACTTCTCCACGATATCGGCAAAGCGCTCGACCACGAGGTCGAAGGATCTCACGTCGAGATCGGCGTCGAAATCGGCAAGAAATACCGCGAGCACCCGGTCGTCGTCAACAGTATCGCATCGCATCACGGCGATACGGAAGCGACGTCGGTCATCGCGATGCTCGTCGGCGCGGCGGACGCGCTGTCCGCGGCACGTCCGGGCGCGCGCCGCGAAACGCTCGAAACGTACATCAAGCGTTTGCAGCGGCTCGAGGAAATTTCCGAATCGTTCGAGGGCGTCGAGAAATCGTACGCCATCCAAGCCGGACGCGAAATTCGCGTCATGGTGCAGCCGGATCGAATCGACGATGCGGAGGCGTTCCGCCTCGCGAGGGATATCACGAAGAAAATCGAGAGCGAACTCGATTATCCGGGACATATCAAGGTCACGGTCATTCGCGAAACCCGCGCAGTGGAATACGCAAAATAATACGTGCAAGGCGGCTGCCCCGAAAGTCTTCATCGACTGGGGCAGCCTTTCCTTTTCTTTGGGACGTTCTTGAGGCATACTACATAACTACATACACCAACCCGCCGGCGGAGCAAGCGCGCGGCGGTTCGAGACGGGGGATCACCATGAAAGTATTGTTTATCGGCGATATCGTCGGATCGGCGGGACGACGGGCGCTGAAGGAAAACTTGCCCGCGCTAAAATCGGCGCATCGGCCCGATTTCATCATCGTGAACGGCGAGAACGCGGCCGGAGGCAAGGGCATCACCGCGGCAATCGCAAATGAATTTTTCGAGCAGGGCGTCCACGGCATTACGATGGGCAATCATACATGGGATAACAAAGACATCTTCGAGTTCATCGACGACGAGCCGAGGCTCATTCGCCCGGCCAACTACCCGGCCGGGACGCCGGGGGAAGGGACCGTGACGCTGAAGGCGGACGGCAAAGAGTTGATGCTGATCAACGTGATGGGCCGCGCGTTCCTGCCGCCGCTCGACTGCCCGTTCCGAACGCTTGACAAGCTGCTCGACAAATCGAAGAAGCGGCCGAAGGCGGTGTTCGTCGACGTGCACGCGGAGGCGACGTCGGAGAAGATCGCGATCGGCTGGTATTTGGACGGCAAAGTGTCCGCGGTCGTCGGTACCCATACGCATGTTCAGACGAACGACGAACAGCTGCTGCCGAACGGCACGGCGTACATTACCGACGTCGGAATGACCGGCTCGCGGGAAGGCGTCCTCGGGATGGAACGCGAAGCGGTCATACGCAAGTTTCTGACGCAGCTGCCGGTTCGCTTCATCGCGGACGAGGGGAAATATCAGTTCCACGGCGTCGTCGTGAACATCGACGATACGACGGGACTCGCGACGTCGATCAAGACGATTCGCATTTACGAAGGCGAATTCAAGATGCACTGAAGCGGTTCGTTCCGGCGCAGGCGAAACGACGGGATACGACATATTTCGGCGATTAGCAACATCCCCGCGCGATAGATATTGTTCCATGTGGAACTATTCAGAAAACTTTATATAATTCTGAAATATAAACCTCCTTAAGAAGGAATGATTTCCGGAGAACGCGAATATACATAGAACCGGAATGATGAAGCTTTCCCGAGGAGGTCCAATCCATGGAAGTATTAAAAGTATCAGCCAAATCGAACCCGAACTCGGTGGCAGGCGCATTGGCAGGGGTGTTGCGGGAACGGGGAGCGGCGGAATTGCAAGCGATCGGCGCGGGAGCTTTAAATCAAGCGATCAAAGCGGTAGCGATCGCCCGGGGCTTCGTGGCGCCGAGCGGCGTCGATTTGATTTGCATCCCGGCCTTTACGGACATTGTCATCGACGGGGAAGACCGGACGGCGATCAAGCTGATCGTTGAGCCCCGGTAACGAACGTACTTATCCGGGACGAGCATCCCGACATCATAAGACGAGCAGACATAGCCTCTTCTAAGAGGCTTTTTTCTTTTGCGCTCGAGCGCGCTCCGCCGCGAGGCGAATCATACGGAAAGGTGCGTGGAAACATTGAACGTATGGGATCTGCATTGCGACGCATTGAGCAAAATCATTTTGGAGCCCGAGATCCGGTTCGAAGACGACCCGAGGCTCGACGTCACCGCGAGGCGGCTGAAGAGCGGAGGCGTCCAGCTGCAGGCGTTCGCGATTTTCATTCCGGGCGCTTGGAAGGGGAGACCGTTCGAGGCGGTGCTCGCGAGCATCGACGCGTTCCAGCAGCGCATCGCCTCCCGCCCCGACGTTCTGCCGATCCGCTCGCGAGCCGACGTGGACGTGCTTCTGCGCCCCGGCGAGCAGCGAATCGGGGCTATGCTTACGCTGGAGGGGGCGGACGGCCTGGAGGGCAATCTGGCGTATTTGCGCATCGCTCATGCGCTCGGCGTTCGGACGCTCGGCCTTACGTGGAACAACGCGAATTGGGCGGCGGACGGCATCCGCGAACCGCGCGGCGGGGGACTGACGTCCGCGGGGCGGCGCCTCGTCGCCGAATGCGACCGGCTCGGCATGCCCCTCGACGTATCCCATTTGTCGGTGAAAGGATTTTGGGAGGTGCTGGATACCGCTCGGCGCCCGCCGATCGCATCGCATTCGAACGCGAAGGCGTTGTGCGACCATCCCCGCAATTTGTCCAACGATCAAATCCGGGCGTTGATCGCGGCGGGCGGCCGGATCGGCATTACGTTCGTGCCGTACTTCCTGCGCAGCGACGGGAAGCGGGCGTCGATCGACGACGTGCTGCGGCACGTCGAGCACATTTGCAGCTTGGGCGGCGCGAATCATGTCGGCTTCGGCTCCGACTTCGACGGGATCGAGGAATGGGTGGAAGGGCTCGAACACCCGGGCGGCTACCCTGCGCTCGCCGAGGCGCTGGCGAAAAGATATTCCGCGGAACAAACGGAGGGCTTTCTTAGGAAAAATTGGTTATCCTATTATCAGGCCCATTTGCCGTAGCGGACAACTTTGATTCATCTCGATTCGATATGAAAACCATCGAAAAATACTATATTTTGAGATGCTTGAAAGCACTTGCTTTTTCATGGTCATCGTCATACACTAAACACTGACCAAAAGAATGAAACGGTGTTTCATGTTTCACTTCCCATTTCACTATTTTTCGCCTCCAAAGGAGTGGACTTTTCTTGATTAGCCAATTGTCATGGAAAATCGGCGGACAACAAGGCGAGGGCGTAGAAAGTACCGACCGGATTTTCTCGACGGCTCTGAACCGTCTCGGGTATTACCTGTACGGTTATCGTCATTTTTCGTCCCGGATCAAAGGCGGGCACACCAACAACAAAATTCGAATTTCGACAAAACCGATTCGAGCGATTTCGGACGATCTCGACATTCTCGTCGCGTTCGACCAAGAAACGATCGACCTGAACTCCCACGAGCTTCGCAAAGGCGGCGTCATCGTTGCCGACGCGAAATTCAACCCCGTCGTGCCGGAAGGCGTCGACGCGCGGTTGTTCCCGGTCCCGATTACGGCGATCGCGGAAGAGCTCGGCACGTCCCTGTTTAAGAACATGGTCGCTTCCGGCGCTTCTTGGGCGCTGCTCGGCTTGCCGCTGGAAGTGTTCAATAAAGCAGTGGAAGAAGAATTCGGACGCAAAGGCCCGGCCATCGTCGAGAAGAACGTCGAAGCGGTTCGCCGCGGCGCGGAATTCGTTCTCGAACTCGCGGGCGGCTCGCTCAGCGACTTCCAGCTCGAGCCTTCCGACGGCAAAGCGAAGCTGTTCATGATCGGCAACGACGCGATCGCCCTCGGCGCGGTCGTCGGCGGCTGCCGCTTCATGCCGGCGTACCCGATCACCCCGGCCTCGGAAATTATGGAATATCTCGTCAAGACGCTGCCGAAGTTCGGCGGCACGGTCATCCAGACGGAAGACGAAATCGCGGCCGTCACGATGGCGATCGGCGCCAACTACGGCGGCGTGCGCGCCCTGACCGCTTCGGCGGGCCCGGGTCTCTCGCTCATGATGGAAGCGATCGGCCTCGCCGGCATGACCGAAACGCCGGTCGTCATCGTCGACACGCAGCGCGGCGGTCCGTCCACGGGTCTGCCGACGAAGCAGGAGCAGTCCGACATCAACGCGATGATCTACGGCACCCACGGGGAAATTCCGAAAATCGTCATCGCGCCGAGCACGGTCGAAGAGTGCTTCTACGATGCGATCGAAGCGTTCAACTTGGCCGAGAAATACCAGTGCCCGGTCATCATCGTGACCGACCTGCAGCTGTCGCTCGGCAAGCAAACGGCGGAAAGCCTCGAGCTCGATAAGATCAAAATCGACCGCGGCGCGCTCCTGACGGGCGAACTGCCGGCGCTCGAAGAAAATAAGCTGTTTAAGCGCTACGAGTTCACGGAAGACGGCGTGTCGCCGCGCGTCGTGCCGGGCATGAAGAACGGCCTGCACCACGTCACGGGCGTCGAGCACGACCAAGAAGGCCGTCCGTCCGAAAGCCCGGTGAACCGGAAGAAGATGATGGATAAGCGCCTCAAGAAGCTCGAGAGCGTGCGCATCACGAACCCGATTCACATCGACGCGCCGCACGAAACGCCGGACGTCCTCATCATCGGCATGAGCTCCCTCGGCGGCACGATCGACGAAGCGCGCGGCCGCCTCGCGGCGGAAGGCATCACGAGCAACCATATGACGGTTCGTCAGCTGTTCCCGTTCCCGACGGATTTGGTGCAGCCGTACCTCGAAAAGGCGAAGAAGGTTGTCGTCGTCGAAAACAACGCGACCGGCCAGCTGGCGGATCAAATCAAGCTGCGCGTCGGCTATGCGGACAAAGTGAAGAACTTCCTGAAATACGACGGAACGCCGTTCCTGCCATCCGAAATTCATTCCGGCTGCAAGGAGTTGTTATAAACGTATGGCAACATTTAAAGATTTCCGCAATAACATCAAACCGAACTGGTGCCCGGGCTGCGGCGACTTCTCCGTACAAGCGGCGATCCAACGCGCGGCGGCGAACGTCGGCCTCGAGCCGGAAAACCTCGCGGTCGTCTCCGGCATCGGCTGCTCCGGCCGCATCTCCGGTTATATTAACGCATACGGCTTCCACGGCATTCACGGCCGCGCGCTGCCGATCGCACAAGGTCTGAAGATGGCGAACCGCGAGCTGACGGTCATCGCCTCGGGCGGCGACGGCGACGGCTTCGCGATCGGTCTCGGCCATACGGTGCACGCGATTCGACGCAACATGAACATCACGTACATCGTTATGGACAATCAGATTTACGGCCTCACGAAAGGCCAAACGTCCCCGCGCAGCGCGGAGGGCTTCAAGACGAAATCGACGCCGGAAGGCTCGATCGAGGGCACGCTGAGCCCGCTCGAAATCGCCCTGTCCGCAGGCGCGACGTTCGTGGCGCAGTCGTTCTCGAGCAACATCAAGCAATTGACGGCGCTCATCGAAGAAGCCATCAAGCATGAAGGCTTCTCTATCGTCAACGTATTCAGCCCGTGCGTCACGTTCAACAAAATCAACACGTACGACTGGTTCAAAGAGCACATCGTCGACCTCGACGAGCAGACGGACTACGATCCGTCCAACCGGATCGCGGCCATGACGAAAATCATGGAGACGAACAGCATGCTCTGCGGCTTGATCTACCAAGACAAGTCGAAGAAGCCGTACGAAGCTCTCGTCAAAGGCTTCCAGCCGGAGGCGCTGGCGAAGCAGGATCTCACGATCACGGAAGAACAATTCCAGAAGCTCGTTGCGGAATTCCGCTAATCGAGACGCGCAAGGGCGTACGGAGACTCGAGCTCCGTATGCCCTTTTCGTTTGCAACGCATACTGAACTAGGACGGGAACGGATCCGGAAGCAAGAGAAAGGGGCGACGAAGTTGGAAGTACCGATCGGGGTATCGGCTAGACATATTCATTTGGCGCCGGAGCATATCGAGACGTTGTTCGGGGCCGGGTACGAATTGAAAGTGTTGAAACCATTGTCTCAACCAGGCCAATTCGCGGCGGAGGAGACGGTCGCCGTCGTCGGTCCGAAGGGCCGCTTCGATAAAGTGCGTATATTGGGCCCGGCGAGGGGCAGCACGCAGCTTGAAATTTCACGCACGGATGCGTTCGCCCTCGGCGTCGACGCTCCGGTGCGTCTCTCCGGGAACATCGAAGGGACGCCCGGCATCCGCATCGTCGGCCCGCAAGGCGAAGTGACGATCGACCGGGGCGTCATCGTGGCGTCGCGGCATATTCACCTGCACACAGACGACGCGGCGCGGATGAACATCAAAGACAAACAGGTCGTCAGCGTCCGGACGGAGGGCGAACGCGGCGTGACGTTCGCGAACGTCGTCTGCCGCGTCTCCGACCAGTTCGCGCTCGATATGCATATCGACACCGACGAGGCGAACGCCGCCGGCATCAAAACCGGCGACAAAGGCGTCATCGTCCCGTAAGGACAAGCCGACAACGATCCCAGCGATGGGGTCGTTTTTTTTGTGGAGATGAAGCGTAAATAAAATGGCACTGCCCGTGAAAGGATATTCATAGGATTTTCCGACCAACCTTGGGGGTGGCGTCCATGTTTTCGAAAGGGAAATTGTATAGAAGGCAAGGGGCGGAACAAACGTCCGGGGGAAGGGGAAAGGCTCCGCTGAGTCCCCGGTTGGAGGAAACGGTGCATCAAATCAAAAGCGAGATCGGAAACAGCCCGGACCTGGTCGTTCGGCGCTTCGATTTCGGCGTCGATCGGCTGCAGGTAGCCGTCGTATATTTGGACGGCATCGTAGATAAAGATACCGTGAATCGTTATGTAATCCGTTCTTTGATGATCGATATGGACGAAGAAGAACTAAACCGGCTGACCCAAGACCATAAACCGTTCGACATCATTCGGTCGAATGCGCTGACGGTGGGGCAAGTCGAGATCGCCTCGGATTGGGACGGACTCCTTCTGTCCTTGTTAGCCGGGTATACGCTTATTCTAATCGAAGGACAGACGGAGGCGCTCGCTTGCGGCACCCAAGGCGGGGAGACACGGGCCGTGTCGGAGCCGACGTCCCAGGTCGTCATTCGCGGCCCGAAGGAAGCGTTCACGGAGTCGATCGGGACGAATGTCGCTATGGTGCGCCGCAGACTGAAAACCCCTCATCTATGGGTAGAAACGATGAAGCTGGGCAAGCAAGGACATACTTCGATCGCGTTGATGTATGTCAAGGATATCGTCGACGATCAAACCGTCCAGGAGATCAAGAAGAGATTAGAGATCATCAATATCGACTACATTTCGGGTTCGGGCGAAATCGAGCAAATGATCGAGGACCAGAGCGCGACGCCGTTCCCGACGATCTTCAACACGGAGCGGCCGGATTCCGTCGTAGGCAGCTTGATGGAAGGGCGCGTCGCGATTTTCGTAGACGGTACGCCGTTCGTCCTGATCGCCCCTTCCACGTTCTTCATGTTTTTTCAAGCGGCGGAGGATTACTATCAACGTCCGGAAGTCGCGTCGGTGATACGGTTCTTGCGGTACGGGGCGTTGTTGATTTCGTTATTCGGCCCCTCGATCTATATCGCTTCGATTACCTTTCATCAAGAAATGATCCCGACGCAGCTCCTAGTCAGCTTGGCGGCGCAGCGGGAGAGCGTTCCTTTCCCGGCCTTCGTCGAGGCGCTCATCATGGAGGTCGCATTCGAAATTTTGCGCGAGGCCGGCATTCGCATGCCGCGCGCCATCGGTCAAGCGGTATCGATCGTCGGGGCGCTTGTCCTCGGACAAGCGGCCGTGGAAGCGGGGCTCATCTCGTCGGCGATGGTCATCGTCGTGGCGATCACCGGAATATCCAGCTTTTCCACGCCGTCCTACGATATCGCGCTCTCGTTCCGATTGCTGCGGTTCCTCATTATGATATCCGCAGGGTTTCTAGGCTTTTACGGTATCGCGATCATAAGCATTTTTATTCTTGCTCATATGTGCGGGTTACGTTCCTTCGGGGTCCCGTATATGAGCCCGCTGGGGCCGTTCGTTGCGGGCGATCACAAGGATACCTTCTTCCGGTTCCCGTTCGAGTCGATGTTCAAGCGCCCCCGATCCCTCCACCTGAAAAATAAGATTCGTCAGAACCCGCCTTCCGAGATGTCCGCTGAAGACGCTTCGACGGGGAAAGGAACGAAATGAAGAAACTTTGCTTCGTCGGCGTCATGTTGTCGGCGATCGCCCTGACGCTTGCCGGTTGCTGGAACAGCAAAGAGCTAACAGAATTAGCGATCGTCGTTGGGTTGGGCATCGATAAGGGAGAGGAGAAGGGAACGTACAAGGTGTCGTTCCAGATCGTCAATCCAGGCGCTATCTCCATGGGCAAGATGGGCGGCGGCGGCGGACAAACGATGCCGATCACCGTGTATTCAGGCGTCGACAATACGTTGTTCGGAGCGCTCCGGAAATCGACCCAGAAGGTTCCCCGCCAGCTGTTTTTTTCCCATATCCAGCTGCTCATCCTGGGGGAGGACTTGGCGAAGGAAGGCGTAAAGGAAGTTTTCGATTTGTTCGACCGTTCCCGAGAGCTGCGAATGAATACGCCGGTCGTCGTAGCTAGAGGGGCGAGCGCGGAAACGATGCTCAGCATCGTCACTCCGCTGGAAAACTTGCCCGCGGTCGGGATCGCGAAACGATTGGAAGTTTCCTCCGACGTATTCGCTCAAAATATCGAAACCGAGATCATGGATATCATCAAAGGCTTTTCCGGGGAAGGCGGGATCGCGATCAGCGGCGTTCAAATGATCGGGGACCCGAAAGAGGGGCAATCCCGCAAAAATACGTCGCAGACGAAGCTGCCGACCTCCATAGAAATGAAAGGGATCGGGCTCTTCAGAGAAGGGAAATTGCAGGCTTGGGCGGAAGGCAAAGCGGCAAGAGGCATGTTATGGATAAAGAATCAGATGAAAGGCACCGCGATGGACGTCGCCTGCGGCGACAAGCCCGAGGGCACCTCCATTGAATTAACGCATTCGGTAACCGACGTTAGCGTAAAGATGCGCGGCGGGCGCCCGGCGTTCCGAATTCATGTGCGCGAAGAAGGGGCGGTAACCGAGGTTCATTGCGACATCGACCTCGGCAAACACGAATCCATCGTCAAGCTGCAAAATATATGGGCGAAAGAGACGGAGAAGGAAATTCGAAAGGCGGTCGAACTCGCTCAAAAGGAAAAAATCGACGTATTCGGCTTCGGAGACGCTTTGAATCGCCAATATCCGAACGTATGGAAACAGATCAAACGGGATTGGCCGAAGACGTTCGCGGACAGCGAAGTGGAGGTCGAGGTGGAGGCGTATGTGCGCCGGACAGGAATGAGATTGAAGTCTTATTTGTAGTAAAGGAGGGCGGAACCGTGAAAGAGAACCGCGTCATCAGTCCAGGTCAGCTGTTGAACCTGATCGTATTGTTCGAGTTCGGCACCGCTTTGGTCCTTCCGATCGGACTCGAGGCGAAACAAAGCACGTGGCTGTCCGTCCTTCTCGCGCTTCCCGGGGGGATCGCGCTGTTTTTACTATATACATATTTGCTTCGGCAATTTCCAAGGACGATTTGGAGCGGCTGCATTCGCAACATCCTCGGCCGGTTTATCGGGTATCCGGTCAGCTTGATGTACGTTGCTTATTTTCTTTACGGAGCTTCCCGAAACCTAAGGGAAGCCGGCGATTTGCTCGTAACGGCCGCTTACGATCAAACGCCGCTCTTCGTGATCCATCTCGTCATGGCCGCGGCAGTCGTTTACGTATTGTATAAAGGACTTGAAGTATTTTCCCGGTTGGGGCAAGTTTATTTCATCATCATGTTGTCCCTGGGGCTGATCGGGAACGCAGCGGTGTTCGTCTCCGGCCTCGTAGACATCAATAACCTGCTTCCGATCCAAGGCGAAGGCTGGGGCAGCGTCTTTCAAGCGGCGTACCCGCATATTTGGATGTTTCCGTTCGGGGAGGTGCTTGCCTTCGCTACTATCATACCTTTTTTAAAAAAGGAGACGTCGGCGGAAAAAACCGGTATCGTCGCCCTGACGTTCTCCGGGGGCCTGCTGTGCTTATCGCATGCCATGCAGGTGGCCGTACTGGGAGCGGATGTGTACGGACGGGCGACTTTTCCGTTATTTCAGACGATCAGTATGGTCAATATCGGGGATTTCATGCAGCGCTTGGACGCAATCGTGATGCTGACCCTCATCATCGGCGTTTTTTTCAAAATGTCCGTGTACTGTTATGCCGCGATGTCAACGATGGCGGATCTGCTTCGGATGCCGGACGAACGGCCGCTCGCGCTGCCCGTCGGCGTCGTCGTGCTATACGCTTCGATCATATCGGCATGGAGTTATCCCGCTCACGCGGAAGAAGGCAAAGCAGGTATTTTCTATGTATTGCTGCCCGTTTGCGTGATCATTCCGGGGGCGCTGTTGGTCGTTCATCTCGCGCGAAAGCGGCTAGGGTTATACCGCTAGCCGCGGCGAAACGGTTTTCGACTTCCTTTTGTAAACCAAGCGAACAGCCCGGGGAACAAGGGGGCCGGAATCGTGAACGCCATGAGCGTCTTTTCTATTCCGGTCGATGCCGAGAACGCCTCTACAATGATATGGAGCGAAGTCGAGAGCTTCATCCCCCCAAAAAGGTCAAGACTCACTTGCATACCAATGGCCGACAAACCGAGAACGATGTAGGCGATCGAGATTTTCATGGCGTCCCCCGAGGATGTTTTTTTGGAATAGCGAACTTCCCTCTTAGTATGTTTAGCTATCGGATCGTTTTATGCTATAATGATTTAATGACTGTCCGAAATGAAGGATTCATACTCAAATAGATAAACGCTTGCATTCGAGGTGAGGATCGATGACGACAACGACGAAAGATTACTCGAAATATTTCCAGCCGCCTTCTTACAAGGATGCGAAGAAGCGCGGGAAAGAAGACGTTCAAGTGCTTTACGATTTCGCCATTCCCGAGGAGCTGTCGCGGTTCGGAGAAGGCAAACGATACATGATCCGCACGTACGGCTGCCAAATGAACGAGCACGATTCGGAAACGATGAAAGGCATGCTGGAAGCGATGGGCTATGCCTCGACCGACGACAAGTACGAGGCGGACGTCATTCTGCTGAATACGTGCGCCATTCGGGAGAATGCGGAAGACAAAGTGTTCGGAGAACTCGGCCATTTGAAATCGCTCAAAACCGAGAAGCCGAACCTCGTGCTCGGCGTATGCGGCTGCATGTCGCAGGAGGAAGGCGTCGTGAGCCGCATTCTGACGAAGCATCAGCACGTCGACCTCATTTTCGGTACGCATAACATTCATCGCCTGCCGAAGCTGCTGCAGGACGCCTACTACGCCAAAGAGATGGTCGTGGAAGTGTGGTCCAAGGAAGGCGACATTATCGAAAACATGCCGAAGAAGCGCGAAGGCATGAAAGCGTGGGTCAACATCATGTACGGCTGCGACAAGTTCTGCACGTACTGCATCGTGCCGTACACGCGCGGCAAGGAACGCAGCCGCCGGCCGGAAGACGTCATCGCGGAAGTGCGCGAGCTGGCGCGGCAAGGCTTCAAGGAAGTGACGCTGCTCGGGCAGAACGTGAACGCGTACGGCAAAGATTTCGAAGACATCGACTATCGGTTCGGCGATTTGATGGACGACATCCGCAAAATCGACATTCCGCGCATCCGGTTTACGACCTCGCATCCGCGCGATTTCGACGATCATTTGATCGAAGTGCTCGCGAAGGGCGGCAACCTCGTGGAGCATATCCACCTGCCCGTCCAGTCGGGCAGCACGGAAGTGCTTAAGAAGATGAGCCGCAAATATACGCGGGAGCAGTATCTCGAGCTCGTCGCCAAAATCAAGCGCGCGATTCCGAACGTCGTGCTGACGACCGACATCATCGTCGGCTTCCCGGGCGAAACCGAGGAGCAGTTCGAGGAGACGCTGTCGCTCGTCAAAGAAGTCCGCTACGACTCCGCGTACACGTTCATCTACAGCCCGCGGGAAGGAACGCCGGCGGCCGCCATGGCCGACGACATTCCGGAGGACGTGAAGAAGGACCGCCTGCTTCGATTGAACGACGCGCTGAACGAAATCAGCCGAGAGGCGAACGAGCGGCTCCGCGGTCAAGTCGTCGAGGTGCTGGTCGAGGGCGAGAGCAAGAACAACCCGGATATGCTCAGCGGCCGCACGCGGGCCAACAAGCTGGTCCATTTCCAAGGTCCGAAGGAGCTGATCGGCGAATTCGTCCACGTGACGGTGACGGAGCCGATGACTTGGTATATGAAAGGCGAACTAGCCGGAGCGGATGCGCCCGCGGCTGCCAATATGTAAAGGAGCGTTCATACTCATGGCCCATTCTCATCTGTATCGGCACGACGGACACGGGGGACACGCCTGCAGTCCGGAAGGCAAGCCGATGAAGAGCTACGATATTAAAGATTTGCTGGTGCGGGAGGACATTATGGCGAAGGCGAAGGAAGTCGCCGAGCTGCTGTCGTCCTCCGAGGAAGCGGATTTGTACCGCAAGGCGGAAAAACGCGTCAACGAACATCAAGAAATTCAACAATTGATCGCGCAGATCAAGAAGAAGCAGAAAGAAATCGTCGCGTTCGAGACGACGTTCAAGAACGCGGACATGGTGAAGAAGATCGAAGCGGAAATCGACGAGCTGCAGAACAAGCTCGACGACTACCCGATCGTCACGCAGTTCCGGCAGACGCAAGCCGATTTGAACTACACGCTGCAGCTCGTGTTCAACATCATTCGCGATACGCTGTCCGAGAATATCGCGCTGGACGATACGGCTCCCGCCGCGGCGGGCAGCAGCTGCAGCGACTGAAGCGGGCGGCAGACAAGGCTAACCGAATAGCGATTAGGAACGACGCTCCGAGCCGGGGCGTCGTTTTTTTCGTTTTGGACGCGTTCGCATTGCATGAGATGCCCCCGCGGTCCTCATACTAATCCAGATCAAGGAAACGGCAGAAGGGAGCCGCTGGGTATGCAGGATTTGCCGCAAGTCGTGGCGGACCAGTTCAAAGGGGCATCGGACTTCATTCACCGCAGGCTGCATCGGGAGCAGGCGGAGATGACGCTCATGTATATGCTGACGGTCGCCGACGAGCAAAAAATTTTCGAGCTCATCATCCACCCGTTCTACAGCACCGATATGAAAGACACGTTCGTCGATTACGTCCAAAGCATGCCGCGGCAGGTCGCGCTGAAGGACGCGAAGAAGACGGCCGCGCTCATGTCCGAAGGCTATGCGCTGCTTCTCATCGGAACGGACGTCTATTTGATCGATTTCCGGAAATTTCCGAACAGCGCGATCCGCGAGGCGACGGTCGAAACGGTCATTCAAGGGCCGCAGAACGCCTTCAGCGAGGACATCGGCACGAATATTACGCTGCTGCGGCAGCGGTATACGCGCCCGTCGCTGATGGTGGAAGGGGCGACCGTCGGGAAGGCGACGCAGACGGCGCTGACGCTGCTGTACGACAGCGCGGCGGCGAATCCGAAGCTCGTCGACGACATCAAGGAACGGATCAAAAACATCAACCTGCCGGTCGTGCAATCGGCGGGACAGATGGCGCAGCTGCTCGGGCAGCCGACGCGGACGCTGTTCCCGCAGCTCATGATTACGGAACGGCCGGACCGCGCGGCGCTCAACATTACGCAAGGGAAAGTCGTCGTGCTCATGGAGGGGACGCCGTTCGCGCTGATCGCGCCGGCGACGTTCTACGATTTCTTCGCGTCGATGGAAGATTTATACCAACAATACTTCATCACGCGATTTCTCGCGGTGCTCCGCTACGTCTCGCTGCTCGTCTCGCTGACGCTTCCCGCGGGCTACGTCGCCGTGGCCGGCTACAATCCCGAAGTGCTGCGTGCGCAGCTCGCGCTGTCGATCGCGGGCAGCCGCGTGGCGGTGCCGTATCCGGCGTTCCTCGAGGTGCTGTTCATGCTGATCGCGATGGAGCTGCTCATCGAGGCGTCGATCCGACTGCCCAAGTCGATCGGCTCGACGGCGACGACCGTCGGCGGCCTCATCTTGGGGACGGCGGCGACGGAGGCGGGACTCGTCAGCAGCATTATGATCATCATCGTCGCGACGGTCGCGATTTCGAATTTCGTCGTGCCGGTCAACTCGATGAGCTTCGCGCTGCGCGTCGCGAAATATGCGCTGCTGCTGCTATCGGCGATGTTCGGCCTGCTCGGCATCGTTCTCGGGCTCGTCGCCATGGTCGGGTACCTCGTGTCGCTCGACAGCTTCGGCCAGCCGTATTTGAAGCTGTTCGAGAACGACGACCGCGCGGAGAAAGCGACGCAGCGGCAAAACGGCAAGGCCGCGTAGGGGGACGTTATGAACCGATATTACGCGTATTTACTGTTCCTGAACATGTTGTCCAACATCGTGCCGCTTGCCGGCATTACGCTGCTCGAGCATCGGTTCGACGGCGCCGTGCCGGCGCTGCTGCTCGCCATACCCATAGGCGGAGTCTTCATCTTCGTCTTCACGAAGCTGTTCGCCCGGTTCCCGAATCAAGGATTCCCGGAAATCGCCTTCGATTCGCTGCCGAAGGCGGCCGCGGCGGGTCTCGTGCTGCTGCAGTCCGCCTTCTGGTTTATCGGCGGCGCGGTGGCGCTGCTGTACATATCCGAAGTAACGAAGCGGTTCATCAATCCGGACTTTACGCCGACGGAGGCGCTCGTTCTGTTTCTGGCGGTCGTCGTGCTGTTCGTCAATCAACCGTCGGTCAAGCTGTTGTATATGCTGGAGATCATGCTGCTCATCTCCGTCCCGCTGCTCGTACTTGTGTTGTTTAAAGCGCTGTTCAGCAACACGCTTATGACGGACAGCATGTGGGAAGTCGCCGGCCATTTCGCGGAGCTGCCTTCGCTTCTCTCCTTCAGCGCCGCGGCGTTTATGATGTCGGGCTTTATGAGCCTGACCGTGTTTAATCGCGCCATCGCGCCGAACGTCAAGAAGCCCGGATATTTGCTGGCGCTGGCGGCGATCGGGGCGATTCAGGTGCTGCTGACGTTCCTGCTGCCCGTCGGCTTCCACGGCGCGGACGGCGTGGCGGAGCTGACGTATCCGTGGTTCGTGACCGCGGATTCGCTCCGTCTGACGTACGGCTTCATCGAAAGGGTGCTGTATGTGTTTTTGCTCGCCTATGTGTTGATCAGCGTCATGTCCCTGCTCATTTTTTGGCATATCGGGCTCGAGCACGCGAAGCCGCTGCTGCCGCGCTTCATCCGTTCGCCGTCGCTTCGGGCGCTGTTCCCGTACGCGATATTGGCCGCGCTGTCGGCGGCCGTCATCGTTCTCGAGAATCGCTCCGGGCTGGCGCTGATTCGGGACGCGGCCGACGCGTGGCTCTGGATGTACGTGCCGAACGTGCTGCTCGTGCTGGCGGTGCTCGCTTGGGCGGCGTACAAAGAGCGGCAGTCGGACCGAACGGAGGGAAGCGATGAAGCCGTATCGCATTGAAGCCATCGCCAAAACGGCGCTCGCGCTTGCGCTCTTGCTCTTCGCGGGCGCCGGCTTTAACGGGTACAAAGACATCGACAAGCGGTTTTTCGTCGTGACGATGGGCATTGACGAAGGCAAAGGCGGCTACAAATACGAGGTGCTGCTGAAGCTGGCGCTGCCGCAAGCCGATCCGAAGGCGGCCAAGAACGAATTCGTGGTGCTGAGCAAGCAGTCGGATTCGATCGCGTCGGCCGTCGCGTTCATGAAATCGCAGGTCGACAAAGAATTCGACTTCGGCCATATGAAGATGGTCCTGATCGGCGACAAGCTCGCGAAACGGGATTGGTTCGGCCCGATGGACTGGTTTTTCCGCCGGCGGGATATCCAAAAAATCGCTTACGTGGCCGCGGCGCGGCCCGACGCGAGGACGGTGCTGGAGCTGAAGCCGCCGTTCGAGAACTTGCCGTCCGAATCGTTCTTTATCGCGTTCGGCGACGAAGGCACCGAAACGCCGTATATCGTTTCCGAATTTTTATTCGATTTGCTTCGTAGATTGCATGAGAGGGGCATCGATCCCGTCGTGCCGATCATCGAGCCGTTCGAGAAGCAGTTCGCCATTCAGAAAGCGTACGTGATCGAAAAGGACGGCGCGAAGCTGGAGCTGAACCCGCAGGAAACGGCGCTATACAGCATGCTGCTCAACCGCTCCGAACGGGCGACGCTCGCGGCCGGCGAAGGGAAGAACGAATTTTCGGTCACCGCCGAAGAAATCAAGCTGGAGTACGAGCTCGACGCGAAGCCGTCGCCGCCGAGAGTCCGCGTCGGCGGTACGATTCTCGGGACGCTCGAAACGGTGCCCGCGAACGCGGAGCTGGACGATCTAGGGCCGTACGAGCGGGAGCTCGAGCGGCGGATGAACCGCGAATTGGTCGCCTTCCTCGAAATGATGCGGACGGCGGGCGTCGATCCGATCGGCTTCGGCCTGCGATATCGCGCGAAACACACGAACAATAAAACGGAATGGGAGGAGTGGAAAAAGCTGTACCCGAAGCTGACGTTCGACGCTAACGTACGGGTGACCCTCGAAACGACGGGCGTCATCGAATAAGCGGCGTTGTGCTTTTTCGCCGCGTTCGCCTATAATGTAAATGTTTGGCGTATCGCAGCATCGAGAAACAGAGGGCGGAGGGGAAGGCTTATGAAGCGATCCATCGTGTTCACCGGCGGAGGGACCGCCGGCCATGTGACCGTGAACTTGGCCTTAATGCCGCATTACGTCCGGGAAGGCTGGGACGTTCATTATATCGGTTCCGCGAAAGGCATCGAACGGGAGTTAGTCGCGAACGTCCCGCAAGTCACGTATCACGCGATCGCGACGGGCAAGCTGCGGCGGTACATGGATTGGAACAACGTGAAGGACCCGTTTCGCGTCATGAAGGGCGTCTGGCAGGCGTATCGGCTGCTCGCCGCCATTCGTCCGAGCGTCGTGTTTTCGAAGGGCGGGTTCGTGTCGGTGCCGGTCGTCGCCGGCGCTTGGCTGAACCGGATTCCCGCTATCATTCACGAATCCGATTTGACGCCGGGGCTCGCGAACCGGCTCGCCATTCCGCTCGCCGCCAAGGTGTGCACGACGTTCCCCGATACGGCGAAGCATCTGCCCGCCGCGAAAGCGGTCCACGTCGGAGCGGTCGTTCGCGAGGAGCTGTTCCGCGGGGAGGAAACGAGGGGACTGTCGCGACTCGATTTCGTCCGCTCGAAGCCGGTGCTGCTCGTCATGGGCGGCAGCCTCGGTTCCCAGCGGATCAATCGGGCGGTGCGCGACGAGCTCGAGGCATTGACCGATATGTTCCAAATCGTGCACTTGTGCGGCAAAGGCAATGTCGAGCCGGCGCTCGATTCCCGCTCCTATCGGCAGTTCGAGTACGTGACCGACGAGCTGCCCGACCTGCTGGCGGCCGCCGACGTCGTCGTCTCGCGTGCGGGGTCCAACTCGATCTTCGAGTTTTTGGCGCTGAAGAAGCCGATGCTGCTCATTCCGCTGTCGCTCGCCGCGAGCCGCGGCGACCAGATCGCGAACGCGGAAAGCTTCCGAAGCCGCGGCTTCGCCCGGGTGCTGCCGGAGGAGGAGCTCACGGGGGAGACGTTCGTAACGGCGGTGCGGGAGCTGTACGAGCGGCGCGAACAATATGTTGCCGCCATGGAGCGGGAACCCGAGCGGGAACCGCTGCGTCAGCTGATCGGCCTTATCGACGACGCGGCGCGCGGGCGCTCGTAATCGAAAAACCTTCGCCCTTTCGGATACGCGGTTTTGTTGCCGCGCGCCGCTCGGAGCGAAGGTTTTTTCGGGTTAATGCGTGTAATCGGTTTTTTCCACTTCGATTTTGTTGCCGACCGATTTCGCCCAATCGAGGAATTGTTTCCCGTTCACCGTCTGCTCGCCGCGCTCGTTTTGCTTGAACGAGAATTTGCCCTGCGACTCGAGCTTGCGGATCGTATCGAAGCCGAGCCCGGTCATGCCGGCCAGCACGTCGATCGGATAGTTCGTTCCTTCGTCGAGCTCCTTCACTTTCATTTCGTATTCCATTCTGGTTACGCCCCCTGACGCTTTTCGAACGTTTGGCAGTTCGTGTCCTGGCATTCGTTGCTGTCGCGGCCTGTAATTTCGATCGCCTTCGCGACGCAAATCGCGCCTTCTCCCCAATACTCGCAGGAGGACACCGTGCACATGACGCTCGGGTTCACTTGATACGCGGGGTTGACGAGCCCCATGACGGTGCCCGCGACGTTGATGTTGTCCGCGGAACCGAGATAGTTCGCCAAGCTGCTCGCGTGGGCGAACGATTTGCACATCGTTTGCTCGACGATCATGGACATTTTCGTTTCTTCCTCATGCACGATATCGATGTTTTTCGCTCCGCAGCGGTCGCCGTACAAATAGTGCGTGCACGTGTTGACGACGCATTTCACCTCAGGCACTGCCGATCCCTCGCTTTCCAAAGTAGATAGTCGTATCGTTCCCTGAACCGGAACCGAATATAATCCTGAGTTGCGCAAATGCGGGGACGCCGGCCAAATAATCCGGAGCCGGTTCGGCTATCCTAATCGGTAAATCGACGGAAACAGACATGAGAGGAGCGTTATAACATGAGGGCGGAACGCATCGCAAGGGACGTGTTTTGGAAAAGGCTGCTGATGGTGAACGTCGTCTTTCTCGGAAAGCCCGGCGCGCGCAGCGGGGAGTGGGCGCTCGTCGACACGGGGCTGCCGTATTCGGCGGACGCGATCGAACGGGAGGCGAAGGAGCGGCTCGGGTATCAGGGATCCCCGTCCTGCATCGTGCTGACGCACGCGCATGTGGACCATGCGGGCAGCGTGCGGGAGCTCTCGCGGCGCTGGAACGCGCCGGTATACGTGCACGAACGGGAGCTGCCGCACGTGACGGGCAAGGCGGCGTATCCGACGCCGGATCCGACGGTCAGCCCGGGCTGGATCGCGAAGCTGTCGCCGCTGTTCCCGACGAAGGCGATCGATCTCGGCGGCGCGGCGAAGGCGCTGCCGGCCGACGGCTCGGTGCCGGGCCTGCCGGAATGGCGCTGGGTGGCGACGCCGGGTCATACGGACGGGCATATTTCGCTGTTCCGCGAATCGGACCGGACGCTGCTCGTCGGGGACGCGTTCACGACGGTGGAGCAGGAGTCGCTCGGCGCGGTGCTGATGCAGCGGAGCGCCGTGCACGGCCCGCCCGCGTATTTGACGACGAATTGGGAGGCCGCGCATATGTCGGTATGGGCGCTGCGGGCGCTGCGGCCGCACGCCGCCGTGCCGGGCCACGGCCTGCCGATCGTCGGGGAGATGGATTGCGGGCTGTATTTGGAGCTGCTGAGCGAGCATTTCGAAGAGATCGCCGTGCCGAAGCAAAGTAAATTTCTCGGCAAGCCTCAAACGTAAGGGCGCAGCGCGTCCGCGGGCAGGCGGAGCGGCTCCTTTGGAAGGCGGTCGAGGCGAAAATGCGGAATCAGCTCGATCGGCCGCACGGGCTCGGGTCGGTCGATAATGCCGGCGAGGGCGGCGATGTGTCCGACGAGCGCTTCGGCGCTCGCCCCGGCTTGCCGGAGCGCCGCCGCGGCGAGCGATTTTTGGCGCTTCGACAGCCGTTCGCCGTCCGCGTCGCACAGGAGCGGCACATGCGCGAAGCGGGGCGGCGTCAAGCCGAGCGCCCGGTACAGCCACAGCTGCCGCGGCGTCGAGTCGAGCAGGTCGGCGCCGCGCACGGCGTCGGTAATCGCCATGGCGGCGTCGTCGACGACGACGGCGAGCTGGTAGGCGATGACGCCGTCCGCGCGGCGCACGACGAAGTCGCCGCCGGCGCCGGGCGGGAAGACGACTTCGCCGAAGACGCCGTCGCGGAACGAGATCGGCGCGTCCACGGGGACGGCGAAGCGGAGAGCCGGGGCTTTGGCCTCGGCTCTTCGTTTGCGTTCGGCGTCGGAGAGCCCGCGGCATGTGCCCGGATACGCCGGCCCTTCGGACGCGAGGCCGTGCGGGGCGCTCGCCACCGCCAGCAGCTCGGCGCGGCTGCAGAAGCACGGGTAGAGCAGCCCCTTGGCCCGCAGCTCGTCGAGCGCGGCTTCGTACATCGCCTCGCGCTCGCTTTGCGTATAGGGGGCGTACGGTCCGCCGACGTCGGGCCCTTCGTCCCAATCGAGGCCGAACCAGCGTAAATCTTCAAGAATGAGCTCCGCCCACTGCGGGCGCGAGCGGGGCTTGTCGATATCTTCCATGCGCAGCACGAATGCGCCGCCGGCGCCGCGCGTCGCGAGCCACGCCATGAGCGCCGCGTACAAATTGCCGAGATGCAGCTGTCCGGACGGCGTCGGCGCGAAGCGGCCGCGTGTCATGAGCATCGATCCTTTCGCGTTCGTTCTACGCTCATTATACGGAGGCCGGCGGCGCGTTCGCAAACCGGGCGGACCTCTTCCCAAGTCGAATCGTTTCGTGTAAGGTAAGGTTCATGAACAACGATACGCAGGAAGGGAACGACGCAACATGACCGAACGATTGCCGATCGAGGACGCGCTGCCGGAGCTGCGCCGCGCGCTCGCGGCCGCGCCGAACGCCGTCCTGACGGCGCCGCCCGGCGCGGGCAAGACGACGCTCGTGCCGCTCGCGCTGCTGGACGAAGCGTGGGCGCGGGGCGGGCGCATCGTCATGCTGGAGCCGCGCCGGATCGCGGCGCGCGGCGCGGCGCGGCGGATGGCGCAGCTGCTCGGGGAGCGCGTCGGCGAGACCGTCGGCTACGTGACGCGCGGCGATACGAAGATCGGGCCGCGGACGCGCATCGAGGTCGTCACGGAAGGCATCTTGACGCGGCGGCTGCAGCGCGACCCCGGACTCGAGGGCGTCGCGGCCGTCTTGTTCGACGAATTTCACGAACGGAGTTTGCATGCGGACTTAGGATTGGCGTTGACTCTGCAGGCGCAGGCGCTGTTCCGCGACGATCTGCGGCTGCTCGTCATGTCGGCGACGATCGAAGCGGACGCGGTCGCCGCGCTGCTCGGCGGCGCCGCGATCGTGCGCAGCGCCGGCCGGATGTTCCCGGTCGAGACGCGGTACGCCGACCGGCGCAGCGACGCGCCCGTGGAGCGCCGGACGGCGGCGGCGGTCGTCGATGCGCTGCGGCGGCATCCGGAGGGAGATACGCTCGTCTTCCTGCCGGGCGGCGCCGAAATTCGCCGGACGGCGCAGGAGCTCTCGCGCCTCGGGCTGCCGTCTGGCGTGCGCGTCGCGCCGCTGTACGGGGCGATGCCGCCCGAGGCGCAGGACGCGGCCGTGGCGCCGTCGCCGCCGGGCGAGCGCAAAGTCGTGCTCGCCACCAGCATCGCGGAGACGAGCCTCACCGTCGAAGGGGTTCGCATCGTCGTCGACGCGGGACTCTCTCGCGTGCCGCGTTATTCGCCGCGCACCGGACTGACCGCGCTCGAGACGGTGCCGGTCACCGCCGCGTCGGCCGATCAGCGCCGCGGCCGGGCCGGCCGGGTCGCGCCCGGCGTCTGTTACCGGCTGTGGACGGAGGAGGAGCATCGGCGCCTCGCGCCGTTCGGCGAGCCGGACATCGCCGCGGCCGATTTGACGCCGCTCGCGCTCGAGCTGGCCGTCTGGGGCGCGGCGGACCCGATGGAGCTCGCGTTCCTCGACCCGCCGCCGGAGGGCGCGTATAAGCAGGCGACGGATCTGCTGCGCCGGCTCGGCGCGATCGACGAGCGCGGCGCCGCGACGGCGGCGGGCCGGCGGATGGCCGAGCTCGCCATGCATCCGCGGCTCGCCCATATGACGCTGCGCGCGGTCGAGCTCGGGCGGGGCGACCTCGCCTGCGAGCTGGCGGCGCTGCTGGAGGAGCGCGAGGAGACGGGCGCGTCCGTCGACATGCGCGAGCGGGTAGAGGCGCTCCGCCGGGGCGCCTCGCCCGCCGCCGCGCGGCAGCGGGAAGAGGCGGCGCGCCGGATGCGCGACGCCGGCATCACCCGTGCGGGCACGGACGCCGCTTATGCCGGCGAGCTGCTCGCGCTCGCCTTCCCCGACCGGATCGCGCTGCGGCGCGCGAACGGCAAGTATACGCTCGCGAACGGCCGCGGCGCCGAATTCGCGGGCGACACGCCGCTCTCGCGCGAGCCGCTGCTCGCGATCGCCGAGCTGGACGGCGCCGGCGTCGACAGCCGCATTCGATCGGCGGCGCCGCTGCAGCTCGACGCGCTGAAGCGGCTGCTCCCGGACCGGCTGCGGACGGAGGACGACGTCTATTGGGACGACGCTTCGGCGTCCGTCCGCGCGCGGCGCCGGATCGCGTTCGACGCGCTCGTGCTGGAGGAGACGCCGCTCGCTTCGCCCGACCCCGACCGCGTCCGTGCCGCGCTGCTCGCCGGGGTCGCGTCAACCGGCCTCTCGGCGCTGCCGTGGACGCGCGCCGCCGAGCAATGGCGCGACCGGGTCCGCTTCCTGCGGCGGCATGCGGGCGACGAATGGCCGGATTTAAGCGACGAGGCTTTGCTCGAGGCGCTGGACGATTGGCTCGGGCCGCATGTGTACGGTATGAAGTCGAAAGGCGATCTGCAGAAGCTGAAGCTCGTCGACGTCCTCGAATCGATGCTGACGTGGGACCAGCGGCGCAAGCTCGACGAGTGGGCGCCGACGCATCTCGTCGTGCCGAGCGGCTCGCGGCATGCGGTCGATTACGGCGATCCGGACGCGCCGTCGCTGTCGGCGAAGCTGCAGGAGCTGTTCGGCTGGGCGGAGACGCCGCGCATCGCCGGCGGCCGGGTGCCGCTGACGATCGAGCTGCTGTCTCCCGCCCAGCGGCCGGTGCAAATTACGCGGGATCTCGCGAACTTTTGGCGGGAGACGTATTTCGAAATCAAGAAGGATTTGAAGGGGCGGTACCCGAAGCATTATTGGCCGGACGATCCGACCGCCGCCGTCGCGACGCGCGGCACGAAGCCGCGGCCGGCGCCCGCCCCTTGACTGGGAGGTCGAGATCATTGGAAGACGACGTAACTTTATTGGACCGGCTCGGCGGGGAAGAGACGGTCGCGCGGCTCGTCGACAAGTTTTACGATCGGGTGGTGCGGGACGAGTCGCTCGCGCCGTTGTTCGCCGCGAGCGACATTCGCGAGGTGAAGCGGAAGCAGACGCTGTTCCTGACGCAGTTCTTGGGAGGGCCGCCCCGTTATTCCGAGGAATTCGGACACCCGATGCTGCGATACCGGCATCTGCCGTTCCCGATCACGCCCGCTCGAGCCGAAGCGTGGCTCGCCTGCATGGCCGGGGCGATGGACGACATCGGACTGCAGGGTCCGGCGAGAGAGTTTGTTTACGGCCGATTGACGCAGGTCGCCCACCACATGGTGAATACGCAGGAAGACGACAGCCCCCTCGATCGTTGAGGCGGCTGTTCGCTTTTTTGCGAGGCTGTTTCTTAAGATCTCTTAAGGTTGCACCGCAAGCGGGGCATTTCAGGCGACGATCATGTATAGTGGAATGGAAGAAAGGAGGTGTCCGGGTGAGCTATCGCATATTGATCGTCGACGACGACCGGGACATCGCCGGTTTGATCGAGATTTATTTGCGCAACGACGGATACGACACGGTGAAGGCGCACGACGGCGAAGAAGCGCTGCGGAAGCTGGAGGAGGAGGCGCCGATCCATTTGGTCGTGCTCGACATCATGATGCCGAAGCTGGACGGGCTGGCCGTCTGCCGGCGCATCCGGGAGGATCGGGCGCTGCCGATCTTGATGCTTAGCGCTAAAGCCGAGGACACGGACAAAGTGCTGGGCTTACTCACCGGAGCCGACGATTACATGGTAAAGCCGTTCAACCCGCTGGAGCTCAGCGCGCGGGTGAAGTCGCTGCTGCGCCGGGCGTACCGGCTGTCGGCCGAGGCGAGCGCGCCGGACGACGCCATCCGCATCGGGCCGCTGCGCATCGACAAGAGGACGTTCCGCGCGGACGTCGACGGCAAGCCGCTCCATTTGACGACGACCGAATTCGGCATCTTGCATTTGCTCGCGAGCTATCGCGGCCAGGTGTTCAGCGCCGAGGACATTTTCCAGCAGGTGTGGAAGGAAAAGTATTTCGATTCGAACAATACGGTCATGGTCCATATCAGCCATTTGCGGGACAAGCTCGAGCAGGAGACGGGCGATAAAATGATCGTCACCGTGTGGGGGGTCGGCTACAAAATTGACGCATAACCTCGTTCGCGCGCTCGTGCGCAAGTTTATGCTGCAGCTCGTATACAGCGCGCTCGGCTCGGCCGTCTTGACGTTCGCGACGGCGCTGCTCGCGGCGGGCGCCTATGACCTTATGATCGTCGGCGGTTTGATCCGGCTGCTGCTCGATCTGCTTCCTCCGGAAGTGTGGGCCGTCCTGGTCCTGCTCTTTTATTTCGTCGCGATTTTGGTTTGGTTCCAATGGAGGCGCTACCGATATTACGGCGAAATGATCGCCTCCGTGCGCCGCATCGCCGAGGGCCGCTTCGACGTCGAGGTGCCCGTGAAGCAGGCGGACGACTTCGGCGTGCTCGCGGCCGACATCAATTCGCTGATCGCCCGGCTGCGCGCCTCGATGGAGGAGGAGCGCCTCGCGGAGCAGACGAAAAACGAGCTGATTACGAACGTATCGCACGATCTGCGGACGCCGCTGACGTCGATTCTCGGCTATCTCGGGTTGATCGACGACGACAAATACCGAGACGAGGTCGAACTGCGCTATTACGTACAAATCGCTTACGCCAAAGCGAAACGGCTGCATGCGCTGATCGACGATCTGTTCGAGTATACGCGGATGCGCCACGGCGGATTGCCGCTGCGCAGCGCGACGTTCAACGTCGCGGAGCTTCTCGGCGAGCTGCTCGCGCAGCATCGGCTTCAGCTGGAGCGGGCGGGCGTCGAGGGGACGCTGTCGGTCCCGGAAGCGCCGGCGTTCGTCGTCGGCGACCCGGACAAGCTCGTCCGCGTGTTCGAAAATTTGCTGACGAACGCGATTCGTTACGGCAGCGACGGGAAGCGGGTCGACGTCGCCGTCCGTTCGGAAGGCGACGAGGCGGTCGTCGACGTCGTCAATTACGGCGAGCCGATCCCCGCGGCGGATTTGCCGTACATATTCGACCGGTTTTATCGGGCGGACAAATCGCGGACGGCCGCGGCGGACGCCGGCGGCTCGGGGCTGGGCCTCGCGATCGCGAAGAGCATCGTCGAGAAGCACGGCGGCTCGATCGCCGCGTTCAGCGACGCGCGCAGTACGATGTTTCGGGTGAGGCTGCCCGCCGCCCCGCCGCCCGTCCGGAAACGGAAAGCCGGCGAGTAGTCGGAGGTATTCCGATTGCATCGGTCCCCGCGGCGAATTTGGCGCCAATAGTCGGAGTTACTCCGACGAACTCAGCCCCTGCGGCGGATTTGGCGCCAATAGTCGGAGTTACTCCGACTAATTCAGCCCCTGCGGCGGATTTGGCGCCAATAGTCGGAGTTTCTCCGACGAACTCAGCCCCCGCGGCGGATTTGGCGCCAATAGTCGGAGTTACTCCGACGAACTCAGCCCCTGCGGCGAATTTGGCGCCAATAGTCGGAGTTACTCCGACGAACCCAGCCCCTGCGGCGGATTTGGCGCCAGTAGTCGGAGTTTCTCCGACTAATTCAGCCCCTGCGGCGGATTTGGCGCCAAAAGTCGGAGTTACTCCGACTACCCTCGCCCTCGCAGTTGCTTCTACGCTCCTCTCCTGCCGCAAAATCCCCCGAAGTCCGCATTTCGCCCGCACCCGTTCAATTTTTTCCGCAGCCGGTCTTCCGCAATTCCCGCCTCGAACCGCCCATGAATGAAGAATCCATTTCTTAAGAAATCTTATGATTTCCGTTAAACAGTTCTTAAACTCGGTCCGGTAAAGTAAAAACCATCGAACGACGCGCAAGCAAACGAGGTGACGAAGGGACCCGTGCGATTCGACGAAAAATTGAAGCTGCTGAAGCGGTACGAACACGCCGTGTTCGCCGCTTGCGTGCACGTGCTGACGGACGAGCGCCGGGCGATTTTGGCGTCGAAGGAGACGCTGATCGATCTGTTCCGGGACGAAGCGTTCCCGACGGCTTCCGAGGAGGAGCGGACGCGGAAGCTTCGCTCCGCCGCCGCTAAACAGTGTATTCGACTATATTCGAAGGAAAGAGGGTTCGCAAATGCAAACGTATGAGAAACAACCGACGATCGCCCTGCTGCTGGCGGTCATCCCAGGGGTCGGCCATTTGTACTGGGGCCAATACATCAAAACCGTTCTTTACGGCGGGGCGGCGCTGACGCCGCCCGCGCTGTTCGCCGCGGTCACGCTGTTCGAGGGCCGCATCATCCCGGAGCTGTTCTTCCTGGCGCTGGCCGGCGTCATCGTCGTCTGGTGCGTGAACATGGCCGACATGGCGCTGACGCTGTCCCGGGGCGCCGCCGCGACGGCCGCCGCCCCGGCGGATGCGGCGCAGCGCGATCGGGCGCTGGCGACGGCGCTGTCCCTGATTCCCGGCGCCGGCCATGCATACGCCGGCGCGCCGCGGCGCGGACAGCTGTACTTCGCCGCCGCGCTCGCCGCGCTCGCGGCGCCGCTTGCGGCCGCGATCATGTTCGGCGAGCCCGCGCTGCTGCTGCTGTGGCTCGCGCTGCCCGCGCTCATGCTGGCGGCCGCCGCCGACGCTGCCGAATCGCTCCGCCGGAAGGAGTTCGGCGCGCTCGCGGCGGACGAGACGGCGGCCGAGATGTGGCTCGCGCCGGCGGCGAACGGCGGGCGTCCCGCCGTCGCCCAATTGCTTTCGGTCGTCCCGGGAGCGGGACATGTGTATCGGGGCGAAACCGGCAAGGGGCTGCAGCTGCTGGGAGCCGCGTTGCTGCTGCTGTACGCCAAGACGGAACTGAATCTGAGCATCGCCGCGTTCGTGTTCCCGGCGCTGTGGGCGTTCGCCTTAGCCGACCTCCGGCAGAGAGCGTTCGGCGCGGCGCGGGAATCAGCGGATGTCGACGCGCCGCTGCTCACTCCGGGCGCGCAGCGGTGGGCCGGAGCGGCGTTCATCGCCGTCGGCGCGTACATGGCGATCGACCGGATCGCGCTGGACGCTCTGGCGGCCTTGCTGCCGAACGTCCATTGGCATTATGAATTCCGCCGCTGGTCGGAAGCGATTTTCGCCTCGATCGCGCTGCTCGCGGCAGGCGTCGCCCTGCTGAGCCGGGGCGGCCCTCGCCGATAACCCGCTGCCGCCGGCTTCCCGCCAAAGGAGCCGGCGGCTTTTTGGCATTCGGGCCTCGTCCTATGATATAACAGGGGAAGGAGGCGATAAGCATGGAACAATTCCAAACGTATTTACATAATTACGTCCAATTGGGCGTGCGCGTCGGCGTCAATTTGCAGCCTAGCCAGACGCTCGTCATTCAAGCGCCGACGACGGCGCTCGAGCTCGTCCGGCTCGCGGCGAAAGAAGCGTATGCGGCGGGCGCCAAGTACGTGCACGTGGAATGGAACGACGACGGTCTGACGCGGATTCGAACCGAGCTGACGCCGGAAGACGCGTTCGACATCGGCCCGTCGCTGCGCGCGCACAACTACGACCGGCTGATCGAGCGGGACGCGGCGTTCCTGTCGTTCGTCTCGGCGAATCCGGATTTGCTGCAAGGCGTCGACCCCGACCGCGTCGCCAAGGTGACGAAGGCGATGCGGGCAGCGATGCACAATTTTTACGCCGGCTTGCGCACGGACAAATTCAGCTGGAGCATTCTGGCGGTGCCGTCCGAGGTGTGGGCGAACAAAATGTTCCCGAACGAGCCGGAAGAGCGCCGCATGAACCTGCTGTGGGAGGCGGTGTTCCGGGCGACGCGGGCGGACGCGGCGGATCCGGTCGCGGCATGGATGGAGCATCTGAAGCAGCTGCAGGCGAAGAGCGACTACTTGAACGCCAAAAGGTATCGCGCGCTGCATTATACCGCGCCGGGCACCGATCTGACGGTGGAGCTCGCCGACGACCATCTGTGGGTCGCGGGGGACAGCATCAACGAGAAAGGCACGATGTTCGTCGCCAACATGCCGACGGAGGAAGTGTTTACGGCGCCGAAGCGCGGCGGCGTGAACGGCACGGTGCGCAGCACGAAGCCGCTCAATTACGCGGGCAATTTGATCGACGGCTTCGAGCTGACGTTCAAGGAGGGCAAAATCGTCGACTTCAAAGCGGACCAAGGCGAAGAGACGCTGAAGCGGCTGCTGGAGACGGACGAAGGCGCGTCCTACCTCGGGGAAGTCGCGCTCGTGCCGCACGCCTCGCCGATCTCCGATATGGGCATGATTTTCTACAACACGCTGTTCGACGAGAACGCGTCGAACCATTTCGCGATCGGCAGCGCGTACGCGTTCACCGTGCAAGGCGGCAAGACGATGTCCAAAGAGGAGCTCGCGGCGAAAGGGCTCAACGACAGCCTGACGCATGTCGACTTCATGGTCGGCTCCGCCGACATGAGCATCGACGGCATCGCGGAAGACGGCACGCGCGAGCCGTTGTTCCGGAACGGCAACTGGGCGATTTGACGACAAAAGCGGCGCAAAAAAGGCCGGCGAGACGGGGAACCCCCCGTTTCGCCGGCTTTCGCATTTATGCATTCAAAATGTCGTCGATGCGCCGCAGCTCTTCATCGCTGAAGTCCAAGTTGGACAGCGCGGCGACGTTCTCTTCGATTTGCGCCGGACGGCTCGCGCCGATCAGCGCGGACGTCACCTTGCCTCCGCGCAGCACCCAAGCGAGGGCGAGCTGCGCGAGCGACTGCCCGCGGGCGGCGGCGATCTCGTTCAGCTGCCGCGCCTTGGCGATTTTGTCCGCCGTGACGTCCTTCGCGTTCAGGAACGGCGACGTCGTCTTCGCCGCGCGCGAGTCGGCCGGAATGTCGCCGGTCAAATATTTGTTCGTCAGCAGCCCTTGCGCCAGCGGCGTGAAGGCGATGCTGCCGACGCCGTGCTCGTCGAGCGTTTGCTGCAGGCCGTTCTCGATCCAACGGTTGAACATCGAGTACGCCGGCTGGTGAATCAGAAGCGGCGTGCCGAGCTCGCGCAGGATGCGGATCGCTTCGCTCGTTTGTTCCGCCGTGTAGTTGGAGATGCCGACGTACAGCGCTTTGCCTTGACGAACGACCTGGTCGAGCGCGGCCATCGTTTCCTCGAGCGGTGTCTCCGGATCGGGGCGGTGCGAATAAAAAATATCGACGTAGTCGAGCTTCATCCGCTTCAGGCTTTGGTCGAGGCTCGAGATCAAATATTTCCGGGAGCCCCAATCTCCGTACGGTCCCGGCCACATGTAGTAGCCTGCCTTCGTCGAGATCACCAGCTCGTCGCGGTACGGCGCGAGGTCGGTTTGGATAAGACGGCCGAACATTTCCTCCGCCGAGCCCGGCGGGGGACCGTAGTTGTTCGCCAAATCGAAATGGGTGATGCCGAGGTCGAAAGCCTTCCGTACGAGGGCTCGTCCGTTCTCGAACGAATCGACGCCGCCGAAGTTGTGCCACATGCCGAGCGAGATCGCCGGCAGCTTCAGTCCCGATTTGCCGCAGCGGCGGTACGCCATCCCGTCGTAGCGGGCGGGGTTCGCGAAATATACCATAAATCAGGGTTCCTCCCGTCGCGAATTTAAGGTAACATGATCCATTATATATGGAAACGTTCTCTACTTCACTACACGTTTTCCAAAAGGAGGGGTTACGCGGTGGACGAAATACGCCGGAGGCCCCGGATCGTCGTCGCCGGCACCGGGAGCGGCGTCGGCAAAACGACGGCGACGATCGGTATTATGCGCGCGCTGCAGCGGCGAGGCTTAAAGGTTCAAGGGTTCAAATGCGGGCCGGATTATATCGACCCGACGTATCATACCGCGGTCACCGGACGGCCGTCTCGCAACGTAGACGCGTGGCTCGCGGGCGAGGACGGCGTGCGGGAGACGTTCGAGCGCGGCGCGGCGGACGCGGACGTCTCAATCATCGAGGGCGTCATGGGCATGTTCGACGGGCGCGACGTCGAGTCCGATGACGGATCGACCGCTCATATCGCCGAAGTGCTCGCCGCTCCCGTGCTGCTCGTCGTGGACGTGTCCGGCACGGCCCGCAGCGCGGCGGCGGTCGTGCACGGATTCCGGACGTTCGGAGCGGGAGGCCGCATCGCGGGAGTGCTCGCGAACCGGTGCGGCAGCCGCGGCCATTACGAGCTCGTCAAGCGGGCGGTCGAGGCGGAATGCGGCGTGCCGGTCGTCGGCTGGCTCGGCGCGGACGACGAGCTCGGCGCGCCGGAGCGCCATCTCGGCCTCGTGCCGGCGGTCGAGCGCGGCGAGCTGGCCGGCTGGTTCGACAGGCTCGCCGAAACGGTCGAACGCGGCGTCGATTTGGACGCGCTGCTGGCGCTGGCGCGAGGAGCCGAGCCGCTGCCCGCTCCGGCGAGCGAGGTGCGGCAGGGCGCCGCGGCGCAAGCGGACGGGCCCGTAATCGCGGTGGCGAAGGACGCGGCGTTCCATTTTTACTATCCGGAAAATTTGGAGCTGCTCGAGCGGCTCGGGGCGAAGCTCGTTACGTTCCGGCCGCTCGACGGGGAAGGCTTGCCCGACGAGGCGGACGGCGTCTACCTCGGCGGCGGCTTCCCGGAAGAGTATGCGGAGCGGCTGGCCGCCAACCGCCGGCTTCCGGAGCAGCTGCGCGCCTTAGCGCCGCGAGGGCTGCCGATCGTCGCCGAGTGCGGCGGCTACATGTATTTGTGCCGCTCGATCACCGACCGTTCGGGGCGAAAGTATCCGATGGCGGGCATCGTTCCGGCGGACGTCGCGATGCAGCCGAAGCTGGCGGCGATCGGCTACCGGGAAGCGACCGCCAAGCAGGACTGCGTTTTGCTCGCCGAGGGGGAGTCGATTCGCGGGCACGAATTTCATTACTCGCGCATCGTGGAGGCCGACGCTTTCCCGCGGCTGTACGAAAGCGCCGGCCGATTCGGCGCGAGCTTGGACGGATTCGCGGTTTGGAACGTCGCGGCAGGATATACGCACTTCTACTTGCCCTCCAACCCGCGGGCAGCCGAACGATGGGTCGCGGCTTGCGCCGCCTATCGGGCTACGCGCAAAGGGGGAGCGCCCGGGGCGCCTCATTCGATTTAAGGGTTTGGATTCGTTTATAATGGACGAAGCGACAGACTCGACAACGAAGGATGAGGACTATGGGCAGCAAATTTCGCTATATTCCCGCGATGCTCGCTTCCGCGCTCGCGGGCGGGGCAGCCGCGTATACGTATGCGCAGATGGAGACGACGTCCGAGCTCGGCAAGCTGGAGCGGGCGATGCAGCTGATTGAACAAAGGTACGTAGAGCCGGTCGATCGGACGAAACTGATCGACGGCGCGATCGAAGGCATGCTGCATGCGTTGGAGGATCCGTATACGACGTACATGGATCAGGAGGAAGCGGCCGCCTTCAACCAAAACATCAGCGCCTCATTCGAAGGAATCGGCGCGACGATGGAGGAGATCGACGGCCGCATCGTGATCGTCGCGCCGATCAAAGGTTCGCCGGCCGAAGCGGCCGGTCTGAAGCCGGGCGACCAAGTCATTAAGGTCGGCGACCAAAGCCTGGAAGGAATGGAAGTGCACGAAGCGGTCATGCTCATTCGCGGCAAGAAAGGCACGACCGCGGAGCTGACGATCGTGCGCGACGGCAAACAGGTGCAAGTATCGATCGTGCGCGACACCATTCCGCTGGAGACGGTGTATTCCGAGCTGCGGGAGGACGGCGTCGGCGTCATCCGCATCGCTTCGTTCGCGGAGACGACCGCGGCGGAGTACGAAGAAGCGGTTCGCAAACTGCTGAACGAAGGGATGAAAGGGCTCGTCATCGACCTGCGGCAAAACCCGGGCGGCTTGACGGACGCGGCGGAGAGCATCGCCGAAACGCTCGTCCCGGACGGCAAGCCGATCGTCCAGTTCAAAAGCAGGGGCCGCGAGCCGCAAATCACCGTATCCCAATACAACGATATCGGCCTCGGCGCCATGCCGATCGCGGCGATCGTCGACGGCGGCAGCGCGAGCGCGGCGGAAATCGTCGCCGGTGCGCTGCAGCAGTCCGCGAACGTGCCGCTCGTCGGAACGACCACGTTCGGCAAAGGGACGGCGCAGCTGAACCAGCCGTTCCAGGACGGATCGAGCATGAAATATACCGTGGCCGAGTGGCTGACGCCGAACGGCGGCACGATCCACAAAACCGGACTGACGCCGGACGTCGTCGTCGAGCTTCCGGCTTACGCCAATCTGCCGCTCGTCAGCGACGACGTGACGATGAAAGAGAACGAGTTCTCGGACAATATCAAAACGATACAGCTGATGCTGAAGGCGATCGGCTTCGATCCGGGCCGGGAGGACGGGTTTTTCGATGCCGGCACGACTAGGGCCGTCCGACGCTTCCAAGCGGCCAAAGGCATCGAGCAGACCGGCGTCGTGCAAGGGGAAACGACGCGGGCGATCATCGGGGATGTGCGCGAAGCGATCCAGGCGAACGACACCCAGTTGGAACAGGCGGCGAAGCTGGTTCGCGAGCGATTCCAATAAATATATCTTAATGTACAAGGGAGAGAGTACAGGATGCCAAGCTTGGATATGCCGCTGGAACAATTGAAACAATATATGGGGAGAAGCCCGAAGCCGGACGATTTCGATGCGTATTGGGCCGAAGCGCTGCAGGAGCTCGACGCGACCGCGCCCGAGCCATTGATCGCGCCGAGCGCGTTCCAGCCGCCGAACGCCGAATGCTTCGACCTGACGTTCACCGGGGTGCGCGGCGCTCGCATCTACGCGAAATATTTGCGGCCGAAAGGCGTATCCGCTCCGCATCCGGCCGTGCTCCAATTCCACGGATACACCGGCAGCTCGGGCGATTGGTCCGATAAGCTGAGCCTCGTCAACCTCGGTTTCTCCGTCTTCGCCATGGACTGCCGCGGACAAGGGGGCAAGTCCGAGGACGTCGGCGGCGTCAAGGGCAACACGATGCGCGGCCAATTCATCCGCGGCCTCGATTCCGGCCCGAAGGATTTGCTGTTCCGGCACATCTTCCTTGACACGGCGCAGCTCGCCCGCGTCGCGATGTCGATGCCCGAAGTCGATGCGGAGCGAATCGGCGTGCAGGGCGGCTCGCAGGGCGGCGCGCTCGCCCTCGTCTGCGCGGCGCTCGAGCCGCGCATCAAGCGCTGCGTCTCCGTCTTCCCGTTCTTAAGCGATTACAAGCGCGTATGGGAAATGGATCTTGCGAAGGATGCGTACGAAGAGCTGCGCATGTATTTCCGCCTGTTCGATCCTCGTCACGAACGGGAGGACGACATTTTCCGCACGCTCGGTTATATCGACGTGCAGTATTTGGCGGAGCGCATTCAGGCCGAGGTGCTGATGGGCATCAGCTTGATGGACAACATTTGCCCGCCGTCGACGCAGTTCGCCGCATACAATCGAATTCGTTCGACGAAAAGTCATATCATTTACCCGGACTTCGGACACGAAGGCTTGCCGGGCTTTAACGACGACGCGTATTTGTTCCTATCCAAGTTATAACGGCAGCTAGAGGCGTATAAATGAACGGCGAACTACCGACCTTACCAAGGGGGTGGTTTTCCGATGAATCGAGCGATGATTACGGGCCTCAGCACCATCGCTGCCGCCCAAGCGTTGAAGCTGCCGATCGAGTACGCGGCAAGAGGCAAGTGGGATTGGTCGACGCTGTTCCGCACCGGCGGCATGCCCAGTTCGCACTCCGCGGGCGTCGCGTCCTTGGCGACGTATATCGCCCTCAAGAAAGGCGTA
Source organism: Paenibacillus sp. (assembly GCF_035645195.1). Classification (NCBI taxonomy): domain Bacteria; kingdom Bacillati; phylum Bacillota; class Bacilli; order Caryophanales; family Paenibacillaceae; genus Paenibacillus; species Paenibacillus sp. The sequence continues at coordinate 143,064 of NZ_DASQNA010000033.1, forward strand.
CCCGCCGTCGATTTCGCCATCAGCGCGCTGTTCGGACTGATTGTCATGTATGATGCGATGGGCATTCGGCGCCGCGCCGGCGAAATGGCGGTGGAGCTGAACGAGTTGGATGCCAGAGTCGAAGAGCTGGCCGACCAGCATCCCGGGACGTACCACCGAGAGAAGCGGGCGCGGCTGAAGGAAGAGCTCGGCCATCTTCCGCGGGAGGTGGCGGTCGGAGCGCTGCTCGGCATCGCCGCGGGATGGCTCAGCCGCGCGCTGGAGCGCAAATAACGTTGCAATGAACGGTCCCCTTAATGGGGGCCGTTCGTTTTTGTGCCTGCTTCCTTCTCCCTACACGTCGTGTTATAGTAATGCTACATATTAGAGAGATACGAAAAGTCGAGGAGGGGGACGCTCTGCAATCGCCATTGCTGCATATCGGCGTAGACGCCGGGGGAACGCTCGTCAAAATCGCCTGCGAGCACGAGGACGGCGCGATATCGTTCCGGAAATTTCGAAGCTCCGACCTAACGCAGGCGGCTGAATGGGTGGATGCGCAGCCGCTGCGAGGAAATTTGTGCCTTACCGGAGGCAAGGCCGGCTTATTCCAAGCGTTGATTCGGCGGGAAGCCGGCCATGTAATCGAATTCGAGGCGACCTGCAGCGGAGCGAAATGGCTGCTCTGCCGGGAAGGCATTGCGCTGCCCTCGTTTCTGCTGACGAACGTCGGCACGGGGACGTCCATTCATTACGTGGACGAGCATACGCATTACCGCGTCGGCGGCACGGGCGTCGGCGGCGGAACGATTCTCGGCCTCTCCGCGCTGACGACGGGCATCGACGATTTCGAGGAGATCGTCCGTCTGGCCGCCGCGGGCAGCCGGGACGACATCGATTTGACGGTCGGCCATATTTACGAAGGCGCGACGCCGCCGATCCCGGGCGAGCTGACGGCGAGCAATTTCGGGCGTTGGCTGCAAACGGGAGGGAGCCGTCGCAAGGAGGATGTGCTGGCGTCGGTCATCGGGCTCGTCGGCGAGACGGTGGCGACCGTCAGCGTGCATGCGGCCGGGCAGAGCGGTGCGGCATGCGTGCTGTACATCGGCTCTTCGTTCGTTCGCAACGAGCTGCTGCGCCGCGTCGTGGCGGGGTATACGGAGCTTCGCGGCTCCCGTTCGCTGACGCTGCCGGACGGGGAATTCAGCGGGGCGGTCGGGGCGCTGCTGTCGGCGCGAAACGCCGATGCGCAGGTGCCGCTCGCTTGCGGGCCGGAGGGGCGCTGACGCCCTGACGCGCGCCTACGGGCAAACGGCGGTTTTGAAAATAATGGTTGACACTGGAAGACATACGGCGTATAGTAACTCAAGGGAAAACATTCCCAAACTAATTTTTGGAAAGGGTGATGGAACATGTTGACGATCGCAACGGCCGCAATGAACGCACGTCCGAACACAATTGCATTCGCTTCACTTGGCTCCATCGTACCCGGAAGCGCGGCGCTGATTCGGTAATCAGCCGCACGCTTGTTGAGAGTATGGGATTTCAGCCACGGTGAACGAATGTTCGCCGTGGCTTTTTTACGTCCAAAAACGAAAGGAGCGATCATCAAATTATGCGAGAATCCGAAACAATGACGCCGCCGAATGCCGCATGGTCCCCGTCTCAAACGTTGGTAAAGTACTACAATAAAACAAGAAAACGAAGGTGAACGTTATCATGGAATGGATGTACGTCGCGGAGCAATTGGCCTCCGAAAAGCATATGGCATTGGAAAAAGAAGCGCGCATCGCGCGTCTTGCGAAGACGGAAGGTCGTCCTTCGCGGAAGCGGGCGTTCGCATTTAAGCTGTGGAACGTCGAAGTGACGGTCCGCACGGTGCGAAAATTGAGCTAATCGAAACATCCGGCGGCGCCGGGACCCGCAGCGGTCCCTGCGCCGCTCGCGTGTTCTTATCGGCCGAAAATCGGCGCGTCCCGGCGCGCCCGAGATATGGTACAATGACGCATGAAGACTTGCCGCCCCTCCATGGCGCTCGGCCTCGAGAGGACGGCATAAAATCAGACAGCTTAGAACAACGGAACGGGAAGTGGAGAAACCTTGAAACTCGGGGTTGGATACGCCGTGATGGCGTACGTCGCATGGGGCTTGCTGCCCTTATATTGGAAATGGTTCGATACGCTGTCGGCCGGCGTCCTGCTCGGCCATCGCATCGTCTGGTCGTTCGCGTTCGTCGTCGTTCTGCTGCTTGCGGCGAATCGGGGACGGCTCGCCTCGGTCAAACCGAAAACGAGAGCGGAGCTGCTCGCCATGATCGCCGCTTCGGCGCTGATCAGCGTCAATTGGCTTATTTTTATTTATGCCGTGAAGTACGGCCATGTCGTAGAAGCAAGCTTGGGCTATTACATCAATCCGCTGATGAACGTCGTGCTGGCCGTTTTCTTCTTGAAGGAAAGGCCGACGCCCGTGCAATGGACCGCGATCGCGCTGGCCGCCGTCGGCGTCGCCTCCTTGACGGCGACGTACGGCAAGCCGCCGTGGATCGCGCTGACGCTCGCGGTCTCGTTCGCGCTATACGGCTTGGTCAAGAAGAAAACCGCCGCGGGACCCGCGGAAGGATTGTTCTGGGAGACGGCGTTCGCGCTGCCGGCGGCGGCCGTATATTTGGCGTTCGCGGGAGGCGCCGCCGCTCCGCTGGAATCGCCGTCCGGCTGGGCGCTGCTGTTGTCCGGCGCGGCGACGACGCTGCCGCTGCTTTGGTTCGCCGCGGCGGCGAAGCGGCTTACGCTGACGACGATCGGACTGATCCAATATTTATCGCCGACGATGACGCTGGCGATCGGCGTACTGCTGTTCCGCGAGCCGTTCACGTCGACGCATCTGTGGAGCTTCGCGTTCATCTGGGTCGCGCTGGCGCTGTACACGGCAGCGTCGCTGCGGCGAATGAAGCTGGCGGCGGGATAAAAAATAAAACTATCGGGGTGGGCGCATGGCCAAACGAATCGGTATTTTTTGTATCGTGTTATCCTTCGCGTTGTACGCATTGCTGCTGGCCGTGCCGTTTCTGCCCGCCGGCTCCTCCGGCAAGGCGGGCGCCGCCGCGGCGCTCGTGATCGCGGGAGAGGTCGCGTTTTGGATCGGGGGCCTGCTGCTCGGAAGAGAAGTCATTAAGAAATATCGGAGGTTTCTCTCGCCCGCAGCTTGGGCGAAGCGAAAATCCGCCGAAACGCAAGGAGAGAAGGAACAAACATGACGATTCGCGACGCGGAGAGAGAGGATCTCGTCTCGATTACAGACATCTACAACGACGCGATATTACATACGACCGCGGTATACGACTACGAGCCGCATTCGCTTGACAGCCGCATCGCCTGGTTCGAGAACCGGCGTTCGGGAGGGTTTCCCGTCATCGTGTACGAGGTCGGAGGTGCGGTCGCCGGCTTCGCCTCCTTCGGTCCGTTCCGACCTCACCAAGGGTACCGGTATACGGTCGAGCACTCCTTGTACGTGCATCGGGAATACCGGAAGCGGGGCATCGGCCGAGCGCTGCTGGAACGACTCATCGAGCTTGCGGAGTCTTCAGGATACGCGGTGCTCGTCGGGGGCATCGACGCGGCGAACGTGGAGAGCATCCGCCTTCACGAACGGTTCGGCTTCGAGCATGCCGGCACGATACCGAAAGCCGGCTGCAAATTCGGACGTTGGCTGGATTTGGCGTTTTATCATCGCCAGCTGCGGGGGCCGGCGTCCCCGTAATGCGTTCGGGTAACCGGAGACGATTAGGGCAGTCTATTCGGAAAGAGTGGAGGGATCGGTCTTGTCGATCTGCGAGCATCGACCGGTCGCGCTCGTAACGGGCGCCTCGGCGGGGTTCGGCCTGCATTGTTCGATCGAGCTGGCGAAACGCGGCTTTCTCGTCGTCGCGGCGATGCGGGATCCCGCCGGCCGGGGCGCCGCGCTGACGCATATGGCCGCGCGCGAAGGCGTCGGGGAGCGCATCGCAGCGGCGAAGCTCGACGTCACCGATGCGGAACAGATCGAGGGCGTCGTGCGCGGCGTCGTCGAACGATACGGCCGCATCGACGTTCTGCTGAACAACGCGGGCTATGCGCAGGGCGGCTTCGTCGAGGATGTGCCGCTCGAGTCGTTCCGCGAGCAGTTCGAGACGAACGTATGGGGATTGATCGCGATGACGAAGGCGGTCCTGCCGTATATGCGGGAGCGGCGAAGCGGCACGATCATCAATATGAGCAGCGTGAGCGGCCGCCTCGGCCTGCCCGGCTTCGCGCCGTATGCGGCGTCGAAATTCGCGGTCGAAGGGTTCAGCGAAGCGCTGCGGCTCGAGCTCCGGCCGTTCGGCGTCCACGTCGTGCTGATCGAGCCGGGCTCGTATCGGACCGATATTTGGGCGAAGGGGTTCGCCCGGATGGCCGGGGACGAGACTTCGCCGTACGCCTCGATGCTCGAGCGCGTGAAGCGGGCCGCGGAGCGGTCGGCGAGGGCGGGCGGCGACCCGCGGGACGTCGCTCGGCTGGCGGCTCGCGCCGCGTCGGCGCGCCGTCCGAAGCTGCGCTACGCGCTCCCCGCCTCGGCGGCGCTGCTGCCCGTCGCCAAAGCGCTTCTGCCGTGGTCCTTAATCGAACGGGCGATCGGCCGGGCGCTGAGATAGAACGTATGAGAAAAGACCGCGCGATTTTTCCGCAGAGGGAGGATCGCGCGGTCTTTCATTATGGTTGCAGGTTTACAGTACGTTCCGGGCCGTTACGTAATGATTGGACCAAAAGCCGGAGCGAAGGTTCGAAACGCCGACGCCGTCGAAGCTCGGGGACGCGTGAATGAACTCGCCGTCGCCGATGTACATGCCGACATGGTTGATTCTCCCGTCGTCGTTCGTATCGAAGAAGACGAGGTCGCCGATGCGCAAGTTCGACTTGCGGACATAGCTGCCTTCTTTCGCCTGCTGGCGGCTGGACCGCGGCAGATCGACGCTGTGCTTGCGGAAAACGAATTCCATGAACGAGGAGCAGTCGACGTATTTGTTATTGGTGTTCCAAGGCTCGGCACCCCACTTGTAATCGAAGTCGCCGTTATACGACTTCGCCGTGGCGGCCAATCTCGTTCTAAGGTTGGTGCCGCTTGCCGCGGTTTCGCCGCTCGTGCCGGCGCCGCCTCTGTAGTCGGTATATTTGTCGGATGCGGAAATGTATCCGATCGTGCCGCTCTTCGTCTCTACTTTCAGCCAGTTTCCGGATGCTTCGCTAATGACGTGAACGTCTTCGCCTCTTTTAAGCATGCGGTACACTTTGCCGGACAAGCTGGGTTTCGATCTCAAGTTCACTCCGTACGTTACTTCCGTTTCGTAGCTTGCCGCCGCCGAAACGGACGACGCCAACAACAACGTACCTGCTAACGATGCGAGGAAAATCGAGAGTTTTCGCATCCCATCACCTCCGCCTACAAGGATAACCCAAGCCTAAAAGGCGGCGGGAGGGTCCAAATTATGCCAACTTTCGGATTCAACCGACAAAAGCTGGTATGGTACAATGGAAAAAACGCGGCATGAACGCAAATTTCGAGACATGTGTCGCTTTTGTGAACGGAGGGGATTCGGTGTCGGAACGATTGACGGAGCAGGACATCGAACGGAGGCTTGCCGCGTTACCCGGTTGGTCGCTGGAAGACGGCAAATGGCTGGTGAAAAAGGCGCGGTTCCGCTCGTATTTGGACGGCGTCGACTTCGTCTCGCGGGCAGCCCGCGCGGCGGAGCGGCTCAATCATCATCCGCTGATCGCGATCGACTATAAGCTCGTAACGCTGCGCCTTACCTCATGGCGGGCGGGAGGCATCACGGAGCTCGATTTCGAGGCGGCCGCCGCATTCGACCGCGAACTGCCGGGGGAAGGCGGAGCCGAGTCCGCGGAATAACGACATCTCAGCGCCAGGCGGCCGAATCTTCGGCCGCTTTTTTCGCGCGCGTGTCGGGAACCATTTTTCCCCAGCCTGTAACCTTCGGCCGTCCCGTGCGTCTAATGTAAGAAGTACGAAAGAAACGGACAAAGGGGTTTGGAGAATTCGTGCAAACACATTGGATTACGCATGCCGCCCGATGGACGATCGCGGCGGCCGTCGCCTTAGCGGTTTGTTGGACGAGCGTCTTCGGGGCGGCCGCCGGCGCGGACGCGGCGAGAGAACCGCTGCAAGTATCCGTCGAAGCAGGGTACGGCGGCAGCGCCAAGGAAGGCCGATGGTTTCCCGTGAAGGTGACGCTCTCGAATCCCGGCGACGACGTGTCGGGAGAATTGGCCTTGTATTCGGAGGGCGAGAGCGGCAATGTCGCCTACGCGAAAGCGGTCGATCTGCCGCGGGGCAGCACGAAAACGGTATGGTTCGCGCTTCCGGGGCGACCTTCGCATGTAGGCGGACAGCATCTCGTTTTCCATGAAGGGGGCGTCGAGCGCGGGAAGGAAGTGCCGTTCGCGCAAGGCAAAGCGTCGGTCGCGCCGTTGATGGCACCGGCGGACGCGCTGTTCGTCGGCGTGCTCGCCCGCGACCCGGATACGCTCAATTTCCTCACGTTGTTCAATCAACGGGGCATGCAGGTGGACACGACGCATTACACGGTCGATTCGTTCCCTTGGGACGCGACGATGCTCGACGGCCTCGATGTCGTCGCGATTAACGACGCCGCCGTCGATACGCTGACCGAAGCGGAGGCGTCCGAGCTGCGGGCGTGGGTCGCCCGCGGCGGCCGGCTTCTCCTCGCCGGCGGAGCGGGCTTTGCGAAAGCGGCGGCGCTTTCGGCGCTGTCCCCTGTCGATGTGACCGGAACGGCGGCGGTGACGGCGCTGCCTTCGTTCGAGGAGGCGGCGGGCGAGCGGCTCGCGTTCGCGTCCCCGTTCACCGTGTCCGCGGGCACCGTCCGCGAAGGCGAGACGCTGTTCGAGGAGGACGGGATCCCGCTCGTCGTGACCGATCGATACGGATCGGGCCAAGTGACGTACATCGCATACGATTTGGCGCTGCAGCCCCTTGCCTCATGGAGCGGCAATTTGAAGCTCTGGGAGCGCATATTAGAAGGCTCGCTTCCGTATGGTTCCGGAGCGCAGCAAGGGAAGTACGTGTATATGGACGGTACATGGGAAATGGAGCGGGCGCTCGATTATTTCCCGCAGTTCGTCCCGCCGGCGTTCGGCTCGTTGGCGCTTTTGTTTTTGCTGTACGCGGTGGTGATCGGGCCGCTGTTGTACTTCGTGCTGAAGAAGCTGGATCGCCGCGAATGGGCATGGTTCGCCATCCCGGCGCTCGCGATTGCGACGAGCGGGATCATTTACGGCGTCGGCGCGTCCGGCCGCGGGAACGCGCTGGCGCAAACGCTCGCGATTCAAGAGCTGGACGGCGAAGGCGGAGCGACCCGGACGGCGTCGTCGTCGGTGTTCGTGCCGAACGGCGGGCGTTATTCGCTTCGATGGGAAGGGGAACGCGCCGTCACGGTCCATCGGTGGAACGAAGGCGTCGGCGCAGGGAACGGCGGCGAGGCCACCGCGATCGTCCGCGCCGACGCGGATCGCACCGCGGCCACGTTCCGCAACGTGCCGTATTGGTCGATCAAGAAAGCGTATGTCGCGGAAGAGACCGTTCCGGACGCCGGCGCGATTACGTATTCGCTTCGCCTCGAAGCGGGCGCCATCGTCGGCGAGGTCGCGAACGAGACGCCTAATGATCTATACGAAGCTGGCGTGCTGTACGGCGATCAATGGGCGAGAATCGGGGAGCTGCCGCGCGGCGAACGCCGGACGTTCCGCCTCTCGATCGGCGCCGTTCAGATGGCGCATTCCGACCTCGGCGGCATCGTGCTGCCGTACGGCGGCAGCGACGAGCAGCTGCGGGAACGCGCGCTGCTGAACGTCTACGCCGATACGCTGCGCAATCGCGCTCGGGGCGGCGCCGCAGCCGCGCCGGTGTTTCTCGGCTTCGCCCGCGGCGACGATCCGTTGTTCGCCGTGGAAGGAATCTACGCGGACGCGACGCGCATCGATTTGTACGCGCAGCCGCTCGCCTTCGATTATGAACAGAACGGCAGGCTGATGATTCCGGGCGGCGCCGTGCAGCCGTACGTGGAGAGCAGCAGCTTGACGTATGGGCATGGGTACGGCACCGGCAGCATCGACGCCGGCGCCGGCAGCTTCGTCCTCGCGTACCGGCTCCCGCAGCGCGCGAATTGGGCGTACGAGAAAGTGACGCTGAACGGAAGCGTCCAGGCACCGTTCTCGCTCGAGCTGTGGAATGAGCGAAAGCAAGCGTGGGAGCCGCTCGCCGGAGCGCAGGCGGAGCTCGAAGGGGAGCGGCTCGCCGAGGCGCTGACGTCCGACGGACGGATCCGTTTGCAAGCGTCTAGCAACCAGGGCGGCGTCTTCATGTTCCCGCAGCTGGCGGCGGAAGGGAGAGTATTGCCGTGATCGACATTCGGGATTTGACCAAAACGTTCGGCGGGTTTACCGCCTTGAACGGGTTGACGCTGTCCGTGGAGAAAGGGACGGTGTTCGGGTTCGTCGGCCCGAACGGCGCCGGGAAGTCGACGACGATGTCGATTCTCGCGACGCTCCTGCTGCCGACATCCGGCACGGCGAAGGTCGCCGGCGTCGACGTGACGGAACGTCCGCACGAGGTGCGGCGGCTGATCGGATATATGCCCGATTTCTTCGGGGTGTACGACAATTTTAAGACGACCGAGTACTTGGATTTCTACGGTGCGAGCTACGGCATTCCGCGCGCGGAGAGGGCGAAGCTCATCCCGGAGCTGCTCGAGCTCGTTAATTTGGCGGATAAGGCGGACGTTTACGTCGATTCGTTGTCGCGGGGGATGAAGCAGCGGCTGTGCCTCGCGCGCTGCCTCGTGCACGATCCGGAGCTGCTCATTCTCGACGAGCCGGCGTCCGGTCTCGACCCGCGCGCCCGCATCGAAATGCGCGAAATTTTGAAGGAATTGAAAGCGATGGGGAAGACGATCCTTATTTCTTCGCATATTTTGCCGGAGCTCGCCGAGATGGTCGACGAAATCGGAGTCATCGAGAACGGCGAACTGCTGGCGAAAGGGAAAGTGACCGACATCCAGCAGCGCATGCGGGCGAAGCGGGTGCTGCACGTCCGCCTGCTCGAGCGCGAAGCGGAAGCGGCCGCGATGCTGAAAGAGCAGCCCGACGTCGCGTTGGTGCAGCAGGACGCGTCCGGCATTCACGTCCATTTCGCCGGCGCCGACGAGGGGCAGTGGCAGCTGCTGGAGCGGCTCGTGGCCGCCCGGTTCAAAGTCGTCTCGTTCAGCGAGGCGCAGACCGATTTGGAGGACGTGTTCCTCGAAATTACGAAAGGAGCGCGAACATGAACCTTCGGTCGCGATGGATCAACCCTGTGCTGGAGAAAGAGTTTCGGCTGCGCATGCGAACGGTCCGTTCGCCGCTCGCGCTGCTTGCGTACCTTGCGGTCATCGGGCTGCTGGCGTTCGCTTATTTGTACGTGGAATCGCAGAACCGCGGGCCGAACGGTTTTACGCCGGAGGCGAGCCGATTTTTGTTTTATTTCTTGAGCGGCGCGCAGATGGTGCTCGTCTGCTTCATGGCTCCCGGTCTTACGGCCGGCGTCATCAGCGGGGAGCGGGAGAAGCAGACGCTCAGCATGCTGCTCACGACGCAGCAAAGCTCGGCCGCGATCATTCTTAGCAAGCTGGCGGCTTCGCTCAGCTTTATGCTCTTGGTCGTGTTTACGACGCTGCCGATTTACAGCATCGTGTTTTTGTACGGCGGCATTTCCCCGGCTCAGCTGCTGTCGGTCTTCGGCTTTTACGTGCTCGTCATGCTCATGCTCGGCTCGCTGGGCGTCATGTTCTCGACGCTGTTCCAACGAACGGTCGTCGCCGTGATCGTGACGTACGGCAGCGGTCTGTTCCTGTACGTGCTTACGGGGCTAGCCGCATTGTTTCTTATGGCGGTGTCGGGCGCGCAGCTGCGGTACGAAGCGGGGTTCCTGCTCGGCTTGAATCCGCTCTCGGCCATGATCGGGCTGTTCGAGCCGAGCTTTACGAACGAGTTTTTCCGAGGATCGCTCGCCGGTTTGCAGATGTGGCATATTTTCGTGTCTTCGCATCTCGTCATCGCGGCGTTCGCCGTCTGGACGGCGGTGCGAAAGCTGCGTCCGGCCGCGCGCGGCCGCAAGACGGCTCAGCCTGCTTCCGAGCCGTCTGCGAAGTGATCGCTGCCGATCGATTAAGCTGTATGCGCATGGGGGGAGGGGAAGGTTTATGTCATCGGCGGCCGAGCGATTCGTGAAGCTTGTTGCCGGCGTTCGCGGACGACTGATGAGGCAGCGGCTCGTCCGATATGCGGCGCGCGGGTTCGCGGCCGGCGCGGCGGCGGCCTGCGCGCTCGGCGCGGCCGGCTTCGCGCTGCCGATCGCGCATTATCGGCTGGCGGGAGCGCTGCTGCCTGCGGCGTTCGCTTTGGCGGGCGCGGCGGCCGCCTGCTTCCGCCGGCCGACGCTCGAGGACGCCGCGCGGGCGATGGACCGCCGCGGCGGTCTCGAGGAGCGAATCGCGACGGCGCTCGCCTACCTCGGCGACGACGGCCCGATCGCCCGGCTGCAGCGGGAGGAAGCGCTGCGGCGCGCGGAGGCGTTCGCGGCCGCGGCGCGCGAGCGGCTGCCGAATCCGCCGCTAGGGCGGACGATCGGTTCGGCGGCCGCGGCGCTGCTCGCGTTCGCGCTGCTGGCGTCGCTGCCGAACCCGATGGACGGCGAGCTCGCGCGTCGCGCGGCGGAGCGGGAGGCGGTCGCGGATATGACCGAGGAGGCAGGGCGGCAGCTCGACGAGCTTCGTTCCGCCGCGCTGCCGCCGCTCGAGCGGGAGGCGCTGGAGCGCGAGCTGTCGGCGTTGGAGGCCCGTCTGAGCGACGCTCCCGCGTCCGCTGCGGCGCTCGAAGCGCTCGAGGAGGCGTTGGAGCGGCTTCGGGACATGGAGCGGCTTGCGGCGGCGGAGGCGGCTTCGGCGGAGCGGTGGCGGGAGCTGGCGGCTAGCCATCCGGCGCTGGCGGCGCTCGCCCGGCGGGATCTCGACCGCGCGTCGGCGGATGCGGCGCTCGCGCAGCTGCGCGGCGAGGCCGCGCGGATGACGCCGGAGCAGAAGGAGCGGCTCGCCGCGGCGCTGGAGGAGCTCGCCGCCTCCGCGGCCGCGCCGGACGCCGAAGCCGAGCGCAGGCTGCGGGAGGCGCTGGAGCGCCTGGCGGCGGAAGCGCGCGGCGCGGTAGGCGCGTCGGGCGAGATGGACGCGGAGGCGCTCGCGGCGGTGCGGGACGCGCTGCTCGCGGCTGCGGCGTCGCAGGCTGCGGCGCAGCGGCTGGCGGAAGCGGCCGCGCAGGCGGGCGCGGGGCTCGCCGCGGCGGGGCTCGGCGCGGCCGAAGGGCTGTCAGCCGCGGGGGCGGCGCTGCCGGCGGATTGGCGCGCGGACGGCGCTGCCGCTCGCGCCGCCGAAGCCGCGGTCGCAGGCGCGGCGGACGGCGTCGAGACGGCGGAAGGCGGAAGCGGCGGTCAAGGCGCAGGCGGTGGAACCGGCGGAAGCGGCACAGGCAGCGGAACCGACGGAAGCGGCGCAGGCGGCGGAACCGGCGCGGGCCGCGGCACCGGCCCGGGAGGCTCCGGGGCAGGCGTCGGCGCCGGCTCGCGGGAGCTGGTCAGCACGCCGCGCGCGGCGAACGGCGGCGGCTCGCCGTCCGTCGATTCGGGACCGGTGCGCGGCGGCGGCGGCGACATTTCGGAAGGCGGCAGCGCTCCGGCGCTCGACGGCGCGGCGCGACCGTACGAAGAGGTGTTCGCGGAATACGAAGCCGAAGCGGCGCGTTCCTTGCCGCGGTCGACGCTGCCGCAAGGGATGCAGGAGCTCGTCCGCGATTATTTTACGGAAATTCAACCGAACCGGTGAACCGAGGAGGAGCCATGATCGAATCGATAGCGCAATGGGAAAAACTGCAGGAAGCCGCGGCGGCGATCCGGGAACAAATCGGCCGGGTCGTGGTCGGGCAGAAGGAAGCCGTGGAGCAGCTGCTGTGGTGTTTGTTCGCCGGCGGTCACGCGATTCTCGAAGGCATCCCGGGCCTCGGAAAAACGATGCTCGTCAAAACAGTCGCCGAGGCGGTCGATTTGTCGTTCTCGCGCATTCAATTTACGCCGGACCTCATGCCGGCCGACATCACGGGCACGAACTTGATTCAATTCGGGGAACGCGGCGAAACGTCGCACCGGTTTCAGCCGGGACCGATTTTCGGTCATCTCGTGCTGGCGGACGAAATCAACCGCGCGACGCCGAAGACGCAGAGCGCGCTGCTCGAGGCGATGCAGGAGCGGACGGTCACCGTCGGCTCCGTCACTCGGGAGCTGCCGCGCCCGTTCTTCGTGCTGGCGACGCAAAACCCGCTCGAGCAGGAGGGGACGTATCCGCTGCCGGAAGCGCAGCTCGACCGGTTCCTCGCGAAGCTGATCGTCACGTATCCGTCGCGCGAGGAGCTGAAGGAAATCGCCCTGCGCACGACGGCGGCGGATGCCCCGCAGGTTCGGAAAGTCGCCGACGGCGCGGCGATCGAAGCCATACAGGATACCGTCAAAAGGCTGCTCGTCGAAGGCGAAGTGCTCGATTACGCCGTCCGGCTCATCATGGCGACGCATCCCGCCGAGCCCGAAGCGCCGGAAGCCGTGAAGCGGTACGTCCGGTACGGCTCCGGTCCGCGCGGCATCCAGGCGCTGCTGTCGCTCGCGAAGGCGCGCGCGTTCGGCGCCGGACGAATGAACGTGTCGTTCCACGACATCGAGCAAGTCGCGCTGCCGGCGCTGCGGCACCGCATCTTCCTGACGTTCGAAGGGGAAGCGAGCGGCATGACGACGGACGCCGTGCTCCGCGAACTGCTGGCGTCGCTCGGAGGGCGCGCGTGAGCGCGGAGCGGCTCGGCCTCGACGCCGAAGCGCTCGTCCGGCTCGAACGGCTGTCGATCGCGGCGAACGTCCGCGTTCGCGGGGCGGCGCTCGGGAAGCGTCGATCGCGCCGGACGGGCTCGTCGCTCGATTTCGCCGATTATCGGCTGTACGCGCCGGGCGACGACGTCCGTCAAATCGATTGGAACGCCTATGGCCGAAGCGGCAAGCCGTTCGTCAAGCTGTTTCACGACGAGCAGGAGCTTCCGCTGCGGCTGTGGGTCGATGCATCTGCGTCCATGAACACGGGCGAAGACGCGTTCGGCGGCGGCAATAAGCTGGCGTACGCCAAACGGCTGGCCGCCTGCGTCGGGTATTTGGCGCTGTGCGGCTTCGACCGGGTGTCCGCCTTCGCGTTCGGCGGGGAGACGGCGGCGGAGCTGCCCCCGCAGCGCGGCAAAGGTTCGGCGCAGCGGCTGTTTCGGTTTCTGGCGGACGTCGAGCCGGGGAAGGAAGGCGACTTGTACCGGTCGCTGGCGCAGCCGAAGGCGCTGCCGCGCGGGCCGGGAATGACGTGGATTTTTTCGGATTTCTTGTACGAATCCGGCATCCGCGAAACGTTGAACGTGCTGCTCGCGGCGAAGCAGGAAATCGTCGTCGTTCAGGTGCTGTCTCCGGAAGAGCTCGATCCGCGCCTTGCGGGGGATGTGCGCCTCGTCGACGTCGAAACGGACGCGGGCAAAGAGGTGTCCGTATCGCCCCGAGTGCTCCGCTCGTACCGCGAGGCGCTCGAGGCGCACGTCGGCTCGCTGAAAGCGTACTGCCGCGAGCGGCATATCGCGTACGCGCTCGCTTCGACGGACGTTCCGGCGACTGCATGGGTTACGTCCACGCTGCGCGGCGCCGGCGCGCTCGCTTGATTTGACGCCGAGCAACTTTGTGAACGAAAGGAGGGATCCGCCATCCGCTTCGAGACGTTGTCCGCCCTGTGGTTCGCGCTCGCGCTGCCGCTGATCGCGTTGATGTATTTGCTGAAACGGAAATACGTCGATACGCCGGTATCGAGCCATATGCTGTGGAATAAAGCGCTGCGCGAGCTGGAGGCGAACCGCCCGTGGCAAAAGCTGCGCGCCCGGCTGCTCATGCTAATCCAGCTGCTCGCGGCCGCGCTGCTCGTTCTGGCGCTGGCGGGTCCCGCCGTCATGTCGGAGCGCGGAGGGGCGCGCCATCTCGTCCTCGTCGTGGACCGTTCGGCGAGCATGTCCGCCCGCGACGCGGCGGACGTTGACGGCGCGCCGCTCCGCCGGCTGGACGCGGCCAAGCGCAGCGCGCTCGCCGCGCTCGACGACGCGCCGCGGGACGCCGTCGTGACGCTGCTCGCCGTCGGGGAGCGGCCGGAGACGCTCGCGGAGAAGTCCGCGAACCGGAACGCGGTGCGCGAGGCGATCGAGCGGCTCGAGCCGACGTACGGCGCCGCGGCCTACCGCGAGACGCTGTCGCTCGCGGCCGCGCTGACGCGGGACGACGGCCCCGACGCGGCGATTCGATGGTTTACGGACGGACAGGTGCCGGAAGTGGTTTCTGACCTGGTCTTCGCGTCGCCCGTCGCGGTAGTCGAGCCGGAGACGGCGAACGGCGCGGGGAACGCGGCGGTGTCGCACTTCGGCGTCAAACGTAACGCGGCGGACGGCGCCGTCTCGGCCGCCGCTTCGATTCGCTATTGGGGCGAATCGCCGGCCGCTGTTCGCGCCGCGGTGTTCGCCGACGGACGGCTCGCCGCGGAGAAGCGGATCGAGGCGCGTCCGGGCGGCGCAGCGCCCGTCTACTTCGAAGGGCTGCCGCCGGCCGAGTGGTACAAATTGACCGTAGATGCCGGCGATGCGTTCGCGGCGGACGACGCGTCCTACGCGTTCCTCGCGGAGCAGCGCCCGAAGCGCGTGCTCGTCGTCGGCGACGGCAATATGTTCTTGGAGAAGGCGCTCCGGCTCGCCGGCGCGGAGGTGACGCTGGTCGCTCCGGATGCGGCGGACGCGTGGGCGGCGTCGTACCGGAACGAAAACGCGATGGACGCGATCGTCATCGACGTCGAACCGGAGGCTTGGACGCCGTCGGAAGCGTGGCGGGAGATGGCTGAAACGACGCCGGCGCTGTTCATCCGTTTCGGCTACGAGGGCCGGGAACGCGCGGCGCCAGCCGGTCCGTATACGGTCGAGACGCATCCCGCAACCCGGTATTTGTCGTTCGCGGATACGCATGTGGCCGCCGTATACGAGCCGGTGGGCGCGCCCCCGGGCAAACCGATCGTCGCTTCCCGGGAGGGCGTCCCGCTGCTGATCGCCGGGGAGGAAGCGGGAGTGCCGCGGCTGACCGTGACGTTCGCGCTGGAGGGGTCGGATTGGCCGCTTCGCACCGAGTTTCCGGTGTTCGTGCTCGGCGCGCTCGATTGGTTGACCGCGTCGCATAGCGGGAGTCTCGGAAGAGCCGTCGCCGGCGAACGGCTGTCGATCGCGTTCGCGCAGCTCGCGGCGGATGCCCGCTGGGAGCGGGGGGACCCGGCCGGGGAACCGATCCGGGCGGAGCTCGCGGACGGGAAGCCGGCCGAAGGGCAAACCGCCCCGGCCGAGCCAGGGCTGTACCGCCTCGTCGAGACCGACGAATCGGGTCGAGTGCTCGCGGCGCGTTGGCTCGATGTCGTGAGCGATCCGCGCGAATCGGCGCCCTCCGGCTTCGACGGCGCGTTCGCGCGCGGCGAGTCCGCGGAAGCGGGCGGCGCCGAGAGCGAGGAACCGCGGACGGCGGTGCCGATGTGGCGCTGGGCCGCGCTGCTGGCGCTCGCCGCCGTCGTCTGGGAATGGGGGGTGTACCGGCGTGGGACTACGACTTGAGACGCCGCTCTATTTGCTGCTGCTGCTTCCGGCTGCCTTATATTTGTATTGGGTATGGAAGTCGACCGCTCGCATGGACGGGCGCCGCCGGAAGGCCGTCCTCGCGGTGCGCGGGGCGGTCGTCCTGCTGCTCGTTCTCGCGCTCGCCGGACTGCAGACGGTCGCGGCGATCGAGCGGCAGGCGGTCGTGTTCGTCGCCGACCGCTCGGACAGCGTCGCGCGGGACGACGCGCTCGCGGCTTGGATTCAGGCCGCGTCGACCGCGAAGGAAGCCGACGACGCGGCAGGCGTCGTCTCCGCGGGGGCGAACGCGTCCGTCGAGCGGCAAGCGAGCGAAGCGGCGATAGAGCGGTTCGCGTTCGGCGGCGAGATCGACGGGCGATATACGCGATTGGACGAGGCGCTTCGACTGGCGGGCGCGCTGCTGCCCGAAGACGCGTCCCCCCGCATCGTGCTCCTCTCCGACGGGAAGGAGAACGTCGGCGACGCGGCCGCGCAGGCGCGGCTGCTTCGCGATCGAGGCGTCCCGGTGGACGTCGTGCCGCTCGCTTCCGCGCAGCGGAGCGACGCCGCCGTCGAGGCGCTGCGCCTTCCCGAACGGCTGTACAAGGGCGAGCGGTACGCGGTCGAAGCGGATATCGAGAGCACGTTCGCGGGCGAAGCGGTGCTTCGTATTTACGAGGACAACCGCGAAATCGCGAGCCGATCGATCGAGCTGACGCCCGGCGCGAACCGGTTCGTCCTGCAGGGCATCGCGTTCGAAGAAGGGCTGCATCGGTATCGGGCGGAGCTGTACGCCGAGCTCGACCAAGTGTCCGCCAACAACGCGGCGTACGGCTTCAGCCGGGTCGAAGGCCCTCCGAGAGCGCTGCTCGTCGAAGGGAGCGAGGGAGAGGCGGCGAACGTCGCGAACGCGCTCGACGCAAGCCTTATCCCCTACGAGCTCGTTGCGCCGGAGTTGCTGCCGCTCGAGTTGATCGATTACGCCGCGTACGATTCGATCGTGCTCGTAGGCGTGCCGGCGACTCGCCTGTCCGAACGGAGGATGCAATTGATCGAGCAGGCGGTTCGCGATTACGGGGTCGGCCTCGTCATGATCGGCGGCGAACAAAGCTATGGGCTAGGCGGCTATTTCCAGACCCCGATCGAACGCGCGCTCCCGGTATACATGGATTTGCGGGGCAAACGGGAGATGCCGTCGCTTGCGCTTATGCTCGTCATCGACAAATCCGGCAGCATGTCGGACGGCAAGCTCGAGCTGGCGCAGGAAGCGGCGGCGCGCACCGCGGAGCTGCTGCGCGAGCGCGACACGATCGGGGTGCTCGCGTTCGACTCCGCCCCGTGGTGGGTCGTCGAGCCGCAGCCGCTGACGGAGAAGGACGACGTCATCGAACGGATCGGTTCGATCGCGGCGGACGGCGGCACGGACATTTACCCCGCGGTGGCGGAAGCGTTCGCGAAGGCGAAGGACATCGACGCGCAGCGCAAACATATCATTTTGCTTACGGACGGCCAGTCGGCGTCGAACCAGAGCTACGAGGCGCTGGCGGAGCAAATGGTCGAGGCCGGCGTCACGCTCTCGACGGTGGCGATCGGCAACGACGCGGACCAGCGGCTGCTCGAGCGGCTCGCAGGGCTGGCGCAAGGTCGGTATTATTTTACGAACGATCAATCGACCGTTCCGGCCATCTTCAGCCGCGAGGCGGTGCTGATCTCGCGAACGTATGTCGTCGACCGCCCGTTCGTCCCCGCCGCCGCGCAGGCGCCGGATTGGCAGCCGCTGTTCGCGGGCGGCCTTCCCGAGGTGCGGGCGTACGTCGCGACGACGCCGAAGGAGACGGCGGAAGTGGCGCTCGCAAGCCCCGAGCCGGACCCGCTGC
This sequence comes from Paenibacillus sp., assembly GCF_035645195.1. Taxonomy (NCBI): domain Bacteria; kingdom Bacillati; phylum Bacillota; class Bacilli; order Caryophanales; family Paenibacillaceae; genus Paenibacillus; species Paenibacillus sp. The sequence goes on from NZ_DASQNA010000033.1 coordinate 160,753, forward strand.
TCGCGCGTTGGCAATTCGGCGCGGGCAAGGCCGTCGCATGGACGAGCGACGCCGCCGGGAAATGGGCGCCCGATTGGGTGAGCTGGGATCGGTTCCCCGAGACGTTCGCCGGCATCGTCAAGTGGACGTTCCCGGCGTTCGGCGCGGCCCCGATGGAGGTCGAAACGAAAATTTCCGGGAACGAAGCGGACATTCGCGTCCGCGTCGGCGACGCCGATCGCGCGGAGTTTGGAAATTTAGTCGCGACGGTGACGGACGAAGCGATGAACGTACGCCAGGTGGAGCTGGAGCCGACGGCCCCGGGCGAGTACGCCGGTCGAGCGGAGCTGCTGCAGCCGGGCGCGTACTTGGCGCGGATCGAGCGATCCGGCGGCGGGACGGAGGAGGGACCGACGTCCGCGGCGGCGGTCGCCGGCTTCGTCGTCCCGTATTCGCCGGAATACCGCATCGGCGGCCGAGACGGCACCGAGGCGCTCGTACAAATCGCAGAGCTGACCGGCGGGCGGGTGCTCGATTTCGAGCGGCCGGAGGACGCGTTCGCGGCTCCGACAGAGCCGAAGCTTCGCGTCGCCGGTCTACATCGCGAGCTGCTTGCCGCAGCGCTCCTCCTGTGGGTCGCGGATATCGCGCTCCGGCGGCTGCAGCTCACGCGGACCGCGCTGCGCCGCTTCATGCCGCGGCGGAGCGCGCGCGGCGAAGCGGTCCCGCCGACGGAACAGCCCGGGGCCGCGACGGCGGCGGAGCGGCTGCGGCGCAAATTGTCGGCGGAGCGCGCCGCCCGCCCAGAGCAGCCTTCGCGGGCCGCGCATCCGTCGGCGCCCGCATCGCCGAAGGCGCAAGCGCCCGCGCACCCTGCTCCCGCGCCGCCGCCCGCACCCCCCGCGCCAGCCGCCGATCCGTCGAGTCCGGAAGCCGGGACAGATCGGATGAGCCGGCTGCTCGAGGCGAAGCGGCGCCGCGGGAGATTATAAGACAAGACCGAATCCCGGCGACCTCGCCGGGTATTTTATTTTTTATAAAAATTAAAGCGCTTTAATTCAAATTGTCGAACGTTGACGATTCTGATAAGCTTGGAAAACCTCGCTAGCCGGCGTTCGACGAGAGTGTTCGTCAGCGGAATCGACAGAAATCGGGAAAAGCAAAAAACGTCAAATGGATTCGTTGGTTTCAGGGCAAACTTGTCGAAAGACAAGGACGCAAAGCTATGGGGCTGCAGCGCGTCAACGCGACACGTAACGCCAAGCCGCCGCGATGGAGGAACGCGATCCGACGGCGGCCGAAATGAGGAGCAGCCGTATTTGATGTGGAGGTGAGAGGCGTGTCCCCAAACGAAGAGCTGTTGCAGAACGTTTTTCGGGGTATCGCCGACCCGATTGCCGTCGTTGCCGTCGAAGACGGCGGGGATTGCCGCTTGGTCGCTTGCAATCCGGCTTCGACCGAGGTCGGATTTTTCAAAGAAGAAGATATCGGCCGGCGGATCGCCGACATGTTCCCGCCGGAACTTGCCGACGAGCTTATTCACTCGTATCGCGAGTCGGTTCGAAGCCGCAAGCCGATGACGTATCAGCGGGAAGTTTCGACGCCGAAAGGGAGCATGCAATACGAAATTACTTATCATCCTTTGGTGAAGGATGACGGATCCGCGATGATCATTATTACCGTCAAAGATATCACCGAACGGGTTAAGCAGGAAAACGTCATTGAGAGCCATCGCCGCTTCATGGAATCGTTCATGGACAACATGAGCGACGCGGTGTTGATCACGGATCCCGAATCGAACATTCTTCACGTGAACGAAGGCTTCGTCCGCATGTTCGGCTGGTCGAAGGAGGAGCTGATTGAGCGCAATGTCTTTCGCATCCCGTTCGTTCCGGAACCCGAGCGTTCCGATTCCGCCGAATTGCTCGCCAAGGCTTGTTCGGGCCGGCCGACCGCCAATTTCGTCACCAAGAGACTTCGCCGCGACGGAACGGAGGTCGATGTATCGCTGTCGCTGTTCGCCGTGCCGGATGCGGAAGGGCGGCTGATCGCGTTCGGGGGCATATACCGGGACATCGCCGAGCAAATGGAGCGGGAGCGGCAGCTTGCGATCGACGAGCAGCGGTATAAGTCATTGTACGACCGCAACCCCGACGCCGTCTTCGAAATCGACCCGGAAGGCAAATTCGTCGGCGTCAACCCGCAAGGGGGCAACATCGCCGGGATGGATCCGAAGGAGCTCGTCGGCATCGAATTCGCTCGCCTCGTGCATCCCGAAGATTTGCCGGTCGCGGTCGAGCAGTTTCATAGGGTCATGAACGGGGATGTCGGCGATTTTCAAATCCGCGTGCTTCGCATCTCGGACCAATCCGTCGCGTTTATGAAAATAACGACGATGCCGATCTACGTGAACGGGGAAATCGTCGGCATGTATGGCATCGCGAAAGATATTACGGACAAGGTGCGCGCGGAGAAGGAGCTCGAAGTGAGCGAGCAGCGGTACCGATCGTTGTTCGAAAGGAACCCGGACGCCGTCTTTTCCTTCGATCCGGAAGGCAAAATCTTGACGTATAACAAACGCACAACGGAAATCTCCGGTTATACGAAGGAAGAACTGCTCGGACGTTCCATCCTGCCGTTTTGCCATCCGGACGACGTGAACTTGGTGCTGTCCATGCTGGAGCGCGTCTACCGAGGGGAAAGCGTCAATTACGAGGTCCGCATTTGGCATAAGCTGCGGAACGATTATTTCATTATGAACGTAACGAACTTGCCGGTCGTCGTCGACGGCGGCATCGTGGGCGTATTCGCGATCGCGAAAGACGTCACGCCGCTGCGGCAGGCGGAGCGGGAGCTGCAGGAGAGCGAGCAGCGATATAAATCGTTGTTCGACCATAACCCGGACGGCGTATATTCGCTCGATTTGGAAGGACATTTTCTCAGCTTTAACGAAACGATCCAAGAAATGCTGGGTTATTCGGAAGCGGAGATTGCGGGCCGTTCGTTCGCGCCGTTCGTGCATCCAGACGATTTAGCGCATGTTTGGGAACATTTCCAGGCTGCCGCCAGAGGAGAGTACCGCCAGTACGAGCTGCGGTGCATCCCCAAGCACAAAACGACCTATATGACCTTATCCGTAAAAAATTTGCCGATTTACATTAACGGCGAAATTCGAGGCGTGTTCGGCATCGCCAAAGATATTACGGAATTTAAGCAAACGCAGCAGGAGTTGATCGACAGCGAAGCGCGTCACAGGAAGCTGGTCGAGCTGTCTCCGGACCCGATCATCGTGCATCGCGACGGCAAGCTGCTGTTTTGGAACCGGGCGGCGATCGAGGTGTTCGGCGCGGGGGCCGGCGGCAAGCACGACGACGTGACGATTGCGCATTTTGTCGCTCCCGAAGATCTGGAGCGCGCCAGGGGATTCGAACGGCAGATTCATGAGGCCGGAGACTCCAAAGAACCGCAGGAATTCGTGCTTAGGCGTCTGGACGGCTCCACGTTCCATGCGGAGCTGATCGGCACACGCTTGGACTATAACGGCGAGCCTGCGACGCTCTTGATCGTGCGGGATATCACCAAACGGAAAAAGAGCGAACAGCTGATCGAATATATGGCGTACCACGACGCGTTGACGGGACTTCCGAACCGGGTGCGGTTCCGCCAATTGGTCGAAGAGAGGTTGAAGGAGCCGAACGGAGCGATGTTTTTCATCGATTTGGACCGGTTCAAATGGATCAACGATACGCTCGGCCATCGCATCGGCGATCATTTGTTGAACGAGGTGAGCCGGCGATTGAAGGTTTGCGCCTGCGGCATCGTCTCGAGGCAGGGCGGCGACGAATTTACGGCCTATTTGCCGGGCTCGGATCGCGCGCAGGCGGAGGCGAAGGCGCTGGAGTTGATCCGGAAGCTGTCGGAGCCGTATTTGATCGAAGGGCACGAGCTGTTCGTTACGCCGAGCGTCGGCATCAGCTTGTTTCCGGGGGACAGCGCTGACGTCGAATCGCTTATTCAGCATGCGGACGCGGCTTTGTACGAAGCCAAGGAAAGCGGGGGGAACGCTTACTCGTTCTTCAGCGAGGAAACCGATCGCGCCAATAGTATCAAAATGAACCTTAGCAAAGAACTGCGCAAAGCGATTGCGCTGGACGAGCTGTATCTCGTCTATCAGCCGAAATACGATCTGCAGGAGGGGCGCATCGTCGGCGCCGAGGCGCTCGTTCGGTGGAACCATCCGGAGCGGGGCATCGTGCCGCCGGACCAGTTCATTCCTTTCGCGGAAGAGACGGGGCTCATTTTACCGATCGGCGAATGGGTGCTTCGCACCGCCTGCCGCCAGACGAAACAGTGGCACGACGAGGGGCACCGCTTCAACATTTCGGTAAACTTGTCCGTCAAACAATTTTTACAAAACAATTTCGTCGAACAGATCAAAAAAACGTTGGACGAAACCGGGCTGCCGCCGTCATGCTTGAACCTCGAAATCACGGAAAGCGTTCCGATGCTCGATTTGGAGTCCTCCATCGTGAAGCTGAAGCGCGTCAAGGAGCTGGGCGTCACGATTTCGTTGGACGATTTCGGCACGGGGTATTCGTCCTTGAATTATTTGCGCCTGCTGCCGTTCGATTTCCTGAAGATCGACAAGTCGTTCATTCAAAACATGCACCAAGACGCATTCCATGCTTCGATCGTCCAATCGGTCATTACGATCGTTCATCACCTGGGAAGAAGGGTCGTGGCCGAGGGGGTCGAGACGAAGGTGCATCTTCACATGCTCGAGCAATCGGATTGCGACGAGGCGCAGGGATATTATTTGAGCCGGCCGATCGAGGCGAAAGCGTTCGAACGGCTGCTCGAGCAAGCGACGGTCCGGCGGGGAGGTTGACCTTCCGGCGAAGCGGCGCGGCAAAAGCCGGGTCGCGTTTGACTCCGAAAACGGATGAGTGCGGCGGCCGGGACCATGCGCGAACCGGGCCGCCGTTTTCGTATGCATCGCTCTCCGTCGTCGGCCGCGGATAACTCCGACCGAATTGAGCCAACCTTTCCTTGTACATACCGTACTGCTTTATTAGTAATATTGATAGTTCCTATAAAGTCCTTTTCATTGCATGCTGCCGCTACCTATGATAGGTTCAATAGAGGAAAAAATTAATGGAATCAAATTACTCGGAATTACAGACGAAAAGTGGCGAGGTGTGTTCGGTTGGTACTTCAAGTTACGAATAGTCCATTTACTCAGGAGCAGGTCGAGCTCCTGAATCGATTGCTGCCCACGCTGACGGAAGCGCAGCGGAATTGGCTCGGCGGATATTTGGCCGCGCTTCAAGGCGCGGGAGCTCCTGCCGCGGCTGGCGCTCCGGCGGCTGCGGCGCCGGCGGCGATCGCCCCGGCCGTTCCCAAAGAAGTGACGATCCTGTTCGGCTCGCAAACCGGCAACAGCCAAGGACTCGCCAAGAAGACGGCCGCGAAGCTGAAGGAACAAGGCTTCGAGGTGACGCTCTCGTCCATGGGCGACTTCAAGACGGGCGATTTGAAGAAAATTCAAAACCTGCTCATCGTCGTCAGCACGCAAGGCGAAGGCGATCCGCCGGACAACGCGATCCCGTTCTACGAGTTCCTGCACGGCAAGCGGGCTCCTAAGCTCGAAGGGCTGAACTTCTCCGTGCTCGCGCTCGGCGATACGTCGTACGAGTTTTTCTGCAAAGTCGGCAAAGACTTCGACCAGCGCCTGGAAGAGCTCGGCGGGAAGCGTCTCTCGCCTCGCGTCGACTGCGACGTCGATTTCGACGAACCGGCCGCGCAATGGATGGCGCAAGTGTCCGCCGCGCTGAACGAAGCGACGGCAGGCGGCGGCGCATCCGCCGCCGCGGCGGCTCCCGCGTTAGGCGCGGCGGCCGGGGAATCGGAATATTCCCGGACGAACCCGTTCCAAGCCGAAGTGCTCGAGAACCTCAATTTGAACGGCCGCGGCTCGGACCAAGAAACGCGCCACGTCGAGTTGTCGCTCGAAGGCTCCAACTTGACGTACGAACCCGGCGACAGCTTGGCCGTCTATCCGCAAAACCATCCTCGCCTCGTCGAGGAACTGATCGAAGCGTTCGGCTGGAACGCCGAAGAGGCGGTTCCGCTGCCGAAGGGCGGCGAAACGGCTCCGCTCCGCGAAGCGCTGACGCGTCACTATGAAATAACGGTGCTGACGAAACCGCTGCTCGAACAAGCGGCGAAGCTGACCGGGAACAGCGGTCTCGCGGAGCTGACGGCTGCGGGCCGCGAGCAGGACTTGCGCGCGTACGCGTATGGCCGCGATCTGCTCGATCTCGTTCAAGACTACGGCTTGAAAGGCGTGCCCGCGAAAGAATTCGTCTCGATTCTTCGCAAGCTTCCCGCGCGCCAATACTCGATTTCGAGCAGCCAGAAGGCGCATCCGGACGAAGTGCATTTGACGGTCCGTTCGGTTCGTTACGAGTCGCACGGCCGCAACCGATACGGCGTTTGCTCGACGTTCCTCGCGGACCGCGTCGAGCCGGGCGATACGCTGCCGGTATACGTGCACCACAACCCGAACTTCAAGCTGCCGGCCGACCCGGCGACGCCGATCATCATGATCGGGCCGGGCACGGGCGTCGCGCCGTTCCGGGCGTTCCTCGAGGAGCGCGAAGAAATCGGCGCCTCGGGCAAGTCGTGGCTGTTCTTCGGCGACCGCCGCTTCTCGACGGACTTCTTGTACCAAACCGAATGGCAGCGCTGGCTGAAAGCAGGCGTGCTGACGAATATGGACGTTGCGTTCTCCCGCGACCAAGAACAGAAAGTGTACGTCCAGCACCGGATGCTGGAGAAGAGCCGCGAGCTGTACAAATGGCTTCAAGAAGGCGCCGTCGTGTACGTCTGCGGCGACGAGAAGCGGATGGCGCACGACGTTCATGCCGCGCTCGCGACGATTTTGGAGCAGGAAGGCGGCTTCAGCTCGGACGAAGCGCTCGAATATTTGAAGCGGATGCAGCAGGACAAGCGCTATCAGCGCGACGTTTATTAATAGCGAAGTTTGAACGACCCGAGAGGAGAGAGACGCACCATGTCAGAAAATAACCTGCTCTCGCCGAACAGCGCGCCGCACAGCGACGTCGAAGATATTAAACGGCGAAGCAATTACTTGCGGGGCACGCTGGCGCAGACGCTGGAGGATCGCATTACCGGATCCATCCCCGAAGACGACAACCGTCTGATGAAGTTCCACGGCAGCTACATGCAGGACGACCGGGACTTGCGCAACGAACGGAAGAAGCAAAAGCTCGAGCCCGCGTACCAGTTCATGCTGCGCGTGCGCGCGGCGGGCGGCGTCGTGACGCCGGACCAATGGCTCATGATGGACCGCATCGCGCAAAAATACGCGAACGGCACGATCCGTCTGACGACGCGCCAATCGTTCCAGCTGCACGGCGTGCTGAAGTGGAACATGAAGGCGACGATCAAAGAAGTGAACGAGGCGCTGCTGAGCACGCTCGCCGCGTGCGGCGACGTCAACCGGAACGTCATGGCCAACCCGAACCCGTACCAATCCGAGGTTCATGAGGAAGTATACGAATGGGCGAAGCAGGTGAGCAATCACCTCGACCCGCGAACGAGAGCGTATCACGAAATTTGGCTCGACGAAGAAAAGGTGTTCGACAGCCGCGACGGCGAGGAGCAAGAGCCGATTTACGGCCCGGTTTACTTGCCGCGGAAGTTCAAGATCGGCATCGCCGTTCCTCCGTCCAACGACGTCGACGTGTTCTCGCAGGATCTCGGCTTTATCGCGATCGTCGAGAACGGCAAGCTGGTCGGCTTCAACGTCGCTGTCGGCGGCGGCATGGGCATGACGCACGGCGACACGAAGACGTACCCGCAGCTCGCGCGCGTCATCGGCTTCATCAAGCCGGAGCAAATCGTCGACGTGGCGGAGAAAATCGTTACGATTCAGCGCGACTACGGCGACCGTTCGGTGCGCAAGCACGCGCGCTTCAAGTATACGATCGACGATCGCGGCATCGAATGGCTGATCGGCGAGCTGCACGCGCGGCTCGGCTGGCAGCTCGAGGACGCGCGTCCGTACCATTTCGACCATAACGGCGACCGGTACGGCTGGGTGAAAGGCAGCGACGGCAAGTGGCATTTCACGTTGTTCATCCAAAACGGCCGCGTGAAGGACGAGGAAGGCTATCCGCTCATGACGGGGCTGCGCGAAATCGCGAAGGTGCACACCGGCGACTTCCGTCTGACAGCGAATCAGAACCTGATCATCGGCGGCGTCACAAGCCAGAAGAAGAAGAAAATCGAAGAGCTGATTAAGACGTACGGGCTAACCGACGGCGCTCAATACACGGCGCTGAAACGCAACTCGATGGCATGCGTCGCGCTGCCGACGTGCGGCCTCGCGATGGCGGAGGCGGAGCGCTACTTGCCTTCCTTGCTGGAGAAGCTCGAGCCGGCGCTCGCGGAGAACGGCCTTCGCGACGAGGACATCGTCATCCGCATGACGGGCTGCCCGAACGGCTGCGCGCGTCCGATGCTCGCGGAAATCGCGTTCATCGGCAAAGGTCCCGGCAAATACAATATGTACCTCGGCGGCGGCTTCGCGGGTCAGCGCCTCAACAAGCTGTACCGCGAAAACATCGGCGAAGACGAAATTTTGTCCGAGCTGCGTCCGATGCTGCAGCGGTACGCGAAGGAGCGCGAAGCGGGCGAACATTTCGGCGATTTCGTCATCCGCGCGGGCTACGTCAAAGAAACGCGTTCGGGATTGGATTTCCACGAGTAAGCTTCGCATTCCTGAGCCGACCGGTCGTTCCGGTCGGCTCTTCGCATGCGTGCGGACGCTGTTACGCACAACCCGCGCCCCGGGCGATGCGCGCCGGGGAAGCTAAGGGAGGGAAGCGGATGGAAAGCTTTATATACTCGCTGTCGCTCATCGCCGCAGGGCTGCTCGTCGGCAAGCTGCTGCGCGAGGCGGAACGGAGAGGGAAGACGCCGGATCGCATTTCGCTCTCTATATGGATGCAGCGGACGACCCGGTTCGTCATGTTAGGATTAAATCCGATCGTGGTGGTCGGCGTGTTTTGGAATTTGCGCGCTTTGGAGCCCGAGCTCGCCCTGCTGCCGGCGCTCGGCGTTTTTTCGCTGACCGTCGGCGGGTTGGCCGCGATCGGGTTTGCGAAGCTGCTGAAGCTGAATCGAGCGCAGACGGGCTCAATGTTCGTATCGGGGTCGTTCACGAACTTAGGCAGCTTCGGCACGTTGTTTTGTTTCGTCTTCTTCGGCGAGCAGAGTCTCGTATACGTGGCGATGTACCGGCTGCTGGAAGAACTCGTGTACTATACCGTCGGGTTCCCGATCGCCAGGCTGTACGGAACCGGTTCGCGCGGAGAGACGGTTCGGAGCGGGCTTTCGAAGCTTGTTCGCGACCCGTTCGTGCTGGTCCTCGCCGGGTCGACGCTGGCCGGCTTATGTCTCCGGGCGACCCCGTGGGAGCGGCCGGAGCTGTACGGCGGCGTCATCGATTGGATCGTGCCCGCGTCCACGGCGCTGCTGGTCGTCTCGATCGGGTACAACATGAAGTGGACGGCGATTCGGGGGTATCTGTTACCGTGCGCGTCCATCTCCGCCGTCAAGTTCGTCGTCGTTCCGCTTTGCGTCGCCGGCGCCGCCGTTTCGTTCGGCCTCGCGGGCCTGCACGACGGGCTCGCGTTGAAGGTCGTCGTGCTGCTGTCGGCGATGCCGCCGGCGTTCACCTCGCTCATCCCGCCGCAGCTGTATAAGCTGGATACGGATCTGGCCAATTCCAGCTGGCTGCTGAATTCGGGCATGATGGTGCTGGTGCTTCCGCTCCTGTATGGAGCGGTGGAGCTGCTGTAGGCAAGCCGCCTATCCCGCCCCGTCCGACGACAGCCGCGTGAACGAAGCTTTCGTCTCTTTGCCCAACAGCGCCAGCACGATAACGCCGCTCGCGAGAACGGCCGTGAAGATGCCGAAAATGGTTCCGTAGCCGAGGCGTTGTTCCATCAATGCGCCGACCATCCAAGGCGCCGCGATGCTGCCGAGACGGCCGAACGCGGCGGCGAAGCCGGAGCCCGACGCCCGGATCGGCGCCGGATAATTTTCCGGCGTATACGCGTATAGCGCTCCCCACGCTCCGAGATTGGAGAAGGACAGCAGCGCTCCGAAACACAGCATAAGGCCGACCGAATCGCTTTCTCCGAACGCGAACGCCGCGACGGCCGTCAGGAAGAGGAATAAAGACAGCGTCCACTTGCGGCCGAGCTTCTCGATCAACACCGCCGCCGCGAAATAGCCCGGCAGCTGCGCCGCAGTCATCCATAGCACGTAAGAGAAGCTTTGGATTAGGGTGTACCCTTTCTCCACGAGGATGGAAGGCAGCCAGAGGAACATTCCGTAATAGGAGAATGAAATCGCGAACCAGACGCTCCACAGCGCGATCGTCTCGTTCCGGAACGCCGAGAACAATCCGGCGGCGCTCGCGCGCTCCTCGGTTCGGCGAAACGCGGGGGATTCCGGGATATTGTTGCGGATGAAGAAGGCGTACAGCGCGGGCAGCGAGCCGATGACGACGGCCGCCCGCCACCCGTAAGTCGGCATAATATAATAAGCGATAACCGCCGCCGCGATCCAGCCGACCGCCCAGAAGCTTTCGAGCAGCACGACGGCTCGGCCGCGGTGCCGCTCCGGAGCGAATTCGTTCACGAGGGTGGAGGCGACGGGCAGCTCCGCACCCAAGCCGAGCCCCATGACGAACCGAAGGACGAGCATCGCGGCAAGGCCCGTCGCCGCCGCGCTGCCGAAGCTGGCGAGGCCGAATACGACCAAGGTCGAAAGAAACACGGGCCTCCGGCCGAACCGGTCGGCGAGCAGTCCGCCGAGCGACGCGCCGACCGCCATCCCGAGCATATTGACCGTTCCGAGCATGCCCGCTTCGCCGGGCGTCAGCTGCCATTCCCGCCGCAGCATCACGATCACGAAGGACAACAAGCCCACGTCCATGGCGTCGAACATCCACCCGAATCCCGCGGACCAAAACACCTTCCGAAATGCGCTCGTCATCGCCGTATTACGCCTCCTCGTTTCCTGCGCTGCCAAAGTATAGATTATTGTTCGCCAATGCGCTTCCCCACTATGCGCCGTCCGCAAGCCGGACAACGCGTGCCGCGAATGCCGCCATTTTTACGAATCCTTTGTACATCCTTTCGAGTTTTCGGTTTCGCGATTGACGGCAGCTAGGGCGCAGGACTATATTCGATCCGGAAGATGGAAGCGCTTTAATCGACCGAATGTTTAACTGAATGTCGATCGCGTCGACGAATGGGGGTGGATGAAAAGCTTCATCCGTACAGATGAATGAGATGGCTTGAATAGGAATTTTAAAGCAAAGGGTGACTCGAGATGAGCGCGTTATCGTTTCGAAGATTCACGCTGTTTGTTTTGGTCGTTGTGTTCGCGGCATCAACGCTGACGATCACGGGATCCGAAGCGGCTTCCGCCGCCGACGAGCCGTATCGCGATCCGAATTTGCCGGTGGAGGCGAGGGTCGACGATCTACTGGCGAGAATGACGCTGGCCGAGAAAATCGGGCAGATGGTGCAGGCGGAACGTCTGGCCGTCACGCCGGACGACGTTCGGAATTATTTTCTCGGTTCCGTGCTGAGCGGCGGCGGATCCGCGCCTGCGCCCAACGCGCCTCAGACGTGGATGGATACGGTGGACGCCTTCCAAAGCGGGGCGCTGCAGACGCGCCTCGGCATACCGATTCTTTACGGCATCGATGCCGTTCACGGCCACGGCAACGTGTACGGGGCTGCGATCTTCCCGCACAATATCGGCATCGGCGCAAGCCGCGACCCCGATTTGGCGCGCCGGATCGGAGCGGCCACCGCGAAAGAGGTCCGAGCCACAGGCATCCATTGGGCGTTCTCGCCTTGTTTATGCGTCCCGCTCAACGAGCGCTGGGGGCGGCATTACGAAGGCTTCGGCGAATCTCAAGAGCTGGTTGGCGCGATGGGTGTCGCTTATACGACAGGGCTGCAGGGGAGCCCGGGTTCGAGCGGCTTTATGCAAGGGCACCGCGTCGTCGGGAGTTTGAAGCATTGGGTCGGCGACGGCGCGACCGTCGACGGGGACGACCAAGGCAATATCGTCATGCCGGAGGCGGACTTGGATCCGTATATCGAGCCGTATCGCGACGCCATCGCGGCGGGCGCCCGAACCGTCATGGTGTCGCACAGCGGGCTGAACGGGCTCGAGACGCACGCCGATTACCGCCTCATCACGGAAGTGTTGAAGAGGGAGATCGGGTTTACCGGCATCGTTCTTTCCGACTGGGACGGCATCAACGCCATCCCCGGCGATTACGCCGCGGACATCCAAGCCTCCGTGAACGCGGGCATCGACATGTTCATGGTGCCTTACAGCTGGAAGGAGTTTATCGCCATTTTGACCGATCACGTTCTGGACGGCCGCGTGCCCATGTCCCGGATCGACGATGCCGTCGAACGAATTTTGCGCGTCAAATTCGAAGCCGGCTTGTTCGAGCGTCCTTGGGCGGACCGGTCGCTCCTTGCGGACGGCAGCTTCGGCGGAGCGGAGCATCGCGCCCTCGGCCGGGAAGCCGTACGGAAATCGGCGACACTGCTCAAGAACGAAAATCACATATTGCCGCTTTCCAAGAACCTCGGAAAAATTTTCGTCGTCGGCGATATCGCCCACGATATCGGCTTCCAATCCGGCGGTTGGACGAAGGAGTGGCAGGGCCAGATCGATCTCCACAACGGCGGGCAAAAAATTACGCCGGGCACGACGATTCTGGAGGGCATCCGGAACACCGTCGCCGGCTCCGGCGCCTCGGTAACGTACGAGCGGACGGACGGGAGCAAAGCGGCGGGCCATGACGTCGCGATCGTCGCGATCGGAGAACGGCCGTACGCGGAATGGAAGGGCGATATCGGGACGCCGCACAACGGCGATCCGAACGAACAATACGGGTACGATTTGAACTTGAGCGCCGAAGACCAGCGGATTCTCGATGCAGTCAAAGCGACAGGCGTTCCGACGGTCGTCGTTATGGTATCCGGCCGCCCGCTCATGATCGCGGATCGACTCAACGATTGGCAGGCGTTCATCGCGGCGTGGCTGCCCGGCACGGAAGGCGACGGTCTGGCGGATGTGCTGTTCGGCGATTACGATTTTACAGCGAAGCTTCCCGTTACGTGGCCTTCCAACTTCGGCCAAATTCCGATCAACCTCGGCGACGCCGATTACCGGCCGTTGTTCCCGTACGGGTACGGATTGAACGCTTCGCGTACCCATGCTAAATCGGTGCCCGGCGTCATCGAAGCGGAAAATTACAACGATGCGTTCGGCGTTCGGACGGAACCGACGCTGGATTCGAACGGCGGACTGAATGCCGGGTATATCGACGAGGGCGACTGGTTGGAGTATCGGATCAACGTTCCGGCGGCGGGCTTGTACCAAGTTCGGCTGCGAGCGGCCAGCGCGGCGGGGGCGCCGAACGCCGTCCGGCTGATGAACGGTTCCGCCGAACTTGCGGTCTATAGCATCCCCAATACGGGCGGCTGGCAAAACTGGACGACGATTTCGCAAGACGCCATGCTGAGCGCCGGCGTGCAAACCATCCGGCTCCAGGCGAACGCGGGCGGCTGGAATTTGAATTGGATCGAGCTCATACCGCTTGCCCCTCAGGAGAGCGGAAACCTGTTGGTCAACGCCGGCTTCGAAACGGGTTCGGCCTCCGGATGGGCGTCGTGGAATAACGGAACGAACGCCCAGTTCGTCGATACCGACAATCCGCGCACGGGTTCTTACAAGCTCGTTCATTGGGCGCAGACCGCTTACCAGCAGTGGACGCAGCAAACGTTGACCGTCCCGAACGGAACTTACCGATTCAGCGCCTGGGCACGGAGCAGCGGAGGGCAAAAGAAACTGCACTTGTTCGCCAAGCCGTCGAACAGCGCCGAGGAACTGACCGCCGATATCGCATCCAATGCCGGAGACGGTTGGGTCAAATACACGATCGACAATATCCAGGTTACGAACGGTCAGATCGAGGTCGGCGTATGGTCGAACGCGAACGCAGGCAATTGGGTCGTGCTCGACGATTTGGAATTGACCTCGGCGAACTTGCTCGCCAATGCGGGCTTCGAGCGTGGCAATACGTCCGGATGGACCGAATGGCATGACGGCGTACTTGCGCAGAAAGCGGATCCCGACCATCCGTTCGAAGGCAGTTACAAACTTACGCACTGGGCGGGGACGGCCTATAGGCAGTTGACGTCCCAAACCGTCGACGTTCCTAACGGCATGTACCGGTTTTCCGCCTGGGTCCGCTCCGGCGGCGGCCAGGGGTCGCTTCATTTGTTCGCGAAGCAGCACGGCGGGCCGGAGCTTACGGCCGCGATCGGTTCCCAGCCGATCGGAGACTGGACGGTCTATACGATTCCGAACATCGCCGTAACGAACGGACGCATCGAAGTCGGCGTATGGTCGGACGCGAACGCCGGCAATTGGGCGGCGTTCGACCGATTCGAATTGGTTCGACAATAGTTTAGGAAGAGCGTACGCAGCGACAACGACGACAAGGAGGAACGACCATGAAACGTTTCAGAAGATGGCTGATGTCCGCTATCGCGGTCGCGCTGTGGGCGGGCTCGTTCGGAGCGGCTGCGCCGAAAGCGGAAGCCGCCCCGTCTCTCGTAGAGGTATACTACAGTTCCGAATCGAACACGGTGAAACCGAAGGATCGGAATTGGTACTGGAATACCGAATGGGCCATGTCCGACGTACCGTACCAACTCTCTCGTCAGCCGGATATTGCGTTCACGAGTCCGACGGGAACGAACGTCCCGGCGATCGCCGTCCATCCGGACCAGCGGTACCAAACGATTCTCGGCATCGGCACGTCGCTCGAAGAGTCGACGATCTATAACCTGTCGCTTATGTCCGCGGGGAAGCGGGAGGAGGTGCTGCGGAAATTGATCGATCCGGTCAACGGCGCCGGAATGAGCTTGTTCCGCATCACGTTCGGAGCATCCGATTTCACGGGCCGCCCTTTCTACACCTACGAAGATACGCCGGGTCAATTCTCAATTCAGAAAGATATCGACTATAACATCGTCGAGACCATCAAGCAGGCGATCGCGATCGGCAAGGCGACCGGCAACCCGATCCGCATCTTCGCCAGCTCCTGGACCGCGCCGGCTTGGATGAAGACGAACGACAGCATTCTCGGCGATACGAATCCGTCCGTCGACGGCGTCGGAGAGGGCTATTTGCGCAGGGAGCATACGAACAATTTGGCGGCGTATTATCGGAAAGCGATTCAAGCGTATCAAGCCCAAGGCATTCCGATTTATGCGATGACGATTCAGAACGAGCCGTTGTTCCCTGCGCCGTACCCCGGCATGCTGCTGACTCCGGACAACGAGAGAGAATTGACTCTCGCGATGAAGGCGGAATTCGATGCCCATAACCTGCATACGAAGCTGTGGTCGTTCGACCATAACTTCGCGGACGTATGGAAGCATGTCCCGGGCATTCTGGACAACGCGCAGGCGCGGGCCGCCGTGGACGGCGTCGCGTTCCACGACTACGCCGGCGAACCGGCAACGATGACGGACGTTCATAACATATATCCGGAGAAAAACATGATGGTGACGGAACGCGCCGTATGGGGTACGGCTGGAGCCGACCGGATCGCTCAATACTTCCGCCATTGGTCGACGACGTACGTGAACTGGGTCACCATGCTCGATCAGGATTGGAGCCCCGAACAGTGGTCCGGCGACCCCGATCCGACGATGCTCATTCAAAGCAAATGGAACCGGGATCAGTACTGGGCTACGCCGGAATACAACTTCTTCGCGCAATACGCGAAATTCGTTCGCCCGGGGGCGAAGCGGATCGGCAGCGATTACGGCTTCAAGGATACGGTCACGAACGTGTCGTTCCTGAATACGGACAATACGGTCGTCAGCGTCGTCATCAACCAGAACGATTCGCCCCGCACCTTCAAAATCCAGGCGGACGGCTACGAATTCATCCATACGATTCCGAAGTTTACGGTGGCTACGTTCAAATGGGCGCGCAGCGGCTCAAGCGCGGGAGCGCCGATCGGCGCGACGATCGCCGTCAAGTCGATGGCGAACGGCCAATTCGTCGCTGCGGAAAATGCGGGAGCCGACGCCTTGATCGCGAACCGGAACGCGGTCGGCACGTGGGAGAAGTTCCAAGTCGTCGATGCGGGCGGCGGCTACATTGCGCTCAAATCGCTGGCGAACAACAAGTTTGTCGCGGCGGAGCATGCCGGCGCATCGAGTTTGATCGCAAGGAGCGACGCCCCTCAGGAGTGGGAACAATTCCGCTGGATCGACAACGGGGACGGCACGTTCTCGCTGCTGTCGAACGCCAACATGAAGTATGTGACGGCCGAGAACGGAGGCTCGAGCCCGTTGATCGCGAACCGCATGCAAATCGCGGACTGGGAGAAATTCCAATATTTTATTCAATAAAATAAATGAAAATCGTGCCTATGCCTTCGGCGGCCTCGCGCGCATGAGCGCGTCGGGCCGCGTTTTCGTTATGGAGGGAGAACGGAACTTTCATTCTGGTTTTGGCGTCTAGATTGGAGAAGGAAGCGCCAAGCACCGTTAAGGGGGCGGCTTATGCATTATTCGTTGAAAATGCATTGATCTTGACGGGAATTTTTATGCATATCAACGAGGGGCTCGACAGCTTCGGGGAGCCGAAGATGATGAACAGATAGGGAGAGGAAGAACGATATGCGCGTTAGAACCGTCACGGAACAAGATGCGGAGGCATTCGTTCGTCTGCTGAACCAAATCGACGGCGAATCCGATTTTATGCTATACGAGCCGGGGGAACGATCGGTCACTGCGGAGCAGCAACGGGAAAAGATCGCAGCCTTGGGAGAGCGCTCGACGATTCTCGTCGCAGAGCTGGAGGGAGCGTTGACGGGGTACGTAATGGCCGACGGCGGATTCGCCAATCGGAACAAGCATTGCGCCTACCTCGTCGTCGGCGTTCTGCAAGCGTGCTCCGGGAGAGGCGTCGGCACGCGGTTGTTCGAGGAGCTGGAACGGTGGGCGGTCGACCGCCGCTTGACGAGGCTCGAACTGACCGTCATGCGGCACAACGAGCGGGCGATTGCGCTATACCGCAAAATGGGCTTCGACATCGAAGGCGTCAAGAGACGCTCGCTCTTCGTGAACGGGGAGTACGTCGACGAATATTATATGGGGAAACTGTTGGAAGGTTGAACGTTCGCAAAGAAGAGGGGAGCCGCATGCGGCTCCCCTGCTTGCGTTCGGCCGGCGCGCGGCATTACGTCGGCTTGCCGTTGAGCGTCGGCGGCGCTTCCTGCTGCATGTCCGGGCCGAATTCGTCGACGGCGGCGGTCGGATTGCCGTCTTGATTCCAGGCGTCGTTCGTCATGAACGCCTTTCGCCGTCCTTCGTCGGTCGAGTCTTTCGCTTTCGCCCGCTCGAGTCGGTTTTCGTTTTCGTTTCCGTTTCCGTTCATCGGGCCACCTCCTTCGCGATCGCGCGCATCCTTAGGAGTGTTCCCGAATTTCGTTCCGAACATTTACATCGCAAGCGGGAGGCGCATTCTCCTTCGATCGGACGAGGGGCAATCCGCCGCCGGGCGGCTGCTCGGGCAGGGGCGAACGCTTGTATCGTCCGACGATGAGGCTCGCGACCGCGATCGACAGCACGGACGCGGCCGCATGACTCCACCCGAGCATCCACGCGGCAGCCGCCACGATCAGAAAATCGGTGACGAAGATGGACGCGCCTCGATTGATGCCATGCAAGCGGTCGAGCACGAGCGCGAAAATTTGGACGCCGCCGAGAGAGGAACCGTTGTTCAGCACCACCGAGATGCCGGCTCCGATGCAAATGCCCGAAGCGACCGCCGCGATTGCGGCGGGCATCGTCGGGAACGACCAATCGAAACGATGAAGCGTATGGCTGATCAACGAGATGCCCATGATCGCGGTCAACGTCGACCATGTGAATCGCCAGCCGAGATGGCGGATGGAAAGGAGAAAGAACGGAAGGTTGACGGCGGCGAACCAGAAGGACCAAGGCAGCGGAGTGGTGTAGCTGAGCAGGAAGGCGACGCCCGCCGTGCCTCCGAACGCCAGCTCGTGAACGGCAAGCAGCTTCATGCCTATGGACGTGATACAAAGGGCAAGACCGATCAGGAAGGTTTTCCGAACGAGCCGCATCATCCTAGCATCTCCTTCCCCAAGGGATGCTTTATGATATTCAACCGGCGTTCGAAAAGTGCCCGGCGTGTTCGTCCTGTTAACGGGCGGCGGCAAGCTGACCCGGGCGGCGCGAGGGGCGCGCATGCGAACGAACAAAGGGCGGAAGGGAAGGTGACGGAAGGCAAGGAGCGGGAGAGAACGAACGCATCCCTTCGGCGAGAGAATTCGGCGAGAGAACAGCTCGTTCTTCGCCGAAGGGATGTCAAAAGCGGGCTTCAGCTCCCGATATATTTCGCGTACAACGATTTCGCCTCGACGATATCTTGGGTGCCTTGAATCATGACGCGCCCGTCGCGAAACAGCACCAAGGTGCGGTCGTCGATCGACGCCCGCAGCAGGAACGGGTTGCGCTCGACGACGCCGACGTTGCGGAGCACCTGCTCCTCTTTGTCGAAATCGATCACTCGGGGCGATCTCGGCGTGAACTGCACGGAGTCGCGGCCGCACATGACCGTGAATACATCGTCTTCCTCGGAACCGTTCAAAAACTCGAACAGCCCTTGCCCGCACGCCGGGCAGTTCGGCTGCCGGCCGCCGGCGATGTTCATCTGCATGTGCATGTTCGTCCACATCTCGAACTGCTCCAAATACGGGTTGAAGCGGTCATGAGCGCCGACGAGAATTTTGAACGCCTCGGCCGCTTGATACGAGGCGACGACATGGACGATCGGACCGATGACGCCGACGGTGTCGCACGTGTCGCCGCGCCCTTCCGGCGGGTGGGGGAACAGACAGCGGAAGCAGGGCGTCTCGTACGGCCGCACGGCGGCGAACATGCCTCGCGAGCTGACCGCGCCTCCGTACACCCACGGAATGCGATGCTTAAGCGCGACGTCGTTAATCAAATATCGGATTTGAAAATTGTCCGTGCCGTCCAAAATGATGTCGACGCCCGTCAGCAGCGATTCGGCGTTGCCGGGGTGAACGTCGTCCACGACGGGCTCCACCGTCACGGAGGAATTGACTCGGCTCAGCTTCTCCGCGGCGGCCGCCGCCTTCG
This sequence comes from Paenibacillus sp., assembly GCF_035645195.1. Lineage (NCBI taxonomy): Bacteria > Bacillati > Bacillota > Bacilli > Caryophanales > Paenibacillaceae > Paenibacillus > Paenibacillus sp. The sequence continues at coordinate 180,084 of NZ_DASQNA010000033.1, forward strand.
GCATATGCCGCCTCGCGTCGTCTTCGTCGTACAGCATTTGACGCTGGAGATTGCTTTCCTCGACGAAGTCGCGGTCGATGATGCGGACGTAGCCGACGCCGCCGCGGACGAGGTGATTCGCCAGCACCGACCCGAGCGCGCCCGCGCCGACGACGACCGCGCGGCTCGCGAGCAGCTTCGCTTGGCCTTCGGGGCCGATCGGCGTGAACAGCATTTGCCGGGAGTACCGTACCTTCGGATCTTGCGCCATGAATGAGTGCCTCCTGTCGGACGTGATTACAATCAATAAACGATTTTGCCCTGAATGAAATCGCGCAGCAGCTCGCTTCGCGGACGCTCGAAGAAGGCGGCGGCCGGGCCGCGCTCCGCGATTTCGCCCTGCCACAGAAATAAACATTCGTCCGCGAGACGCCTGGCTTGCAGCAGCTGATGCGTCACCATGAGAACGATCGTCGACCGCCTCTCGCGAATGCGGCGGAGCGCCTGCTCCATCAGCTCGACGTTGCCGGGATCGAGATTCGACGTCGGCTCGTCGAGCAGCAGCAGCTCGGGCTCCACGACGACGGCGCGGGCGAGCGCGACCCGCTGCGCTTCGCCGCCGGACAGCGTCGACGCCTTCCGGTGCGCCGCCGCTTCCAAGCCGACGAGCGCGAGCGCGTCAAACGCGCGAGCGTTCCGCTCGGGCTTCGGCAGACCCCGATAGCGGAGGCCGAGGGCGACGTTCTCGAGAACCGTCGCCTGGAACAGAACCGCGTTCTGGGCGACGAACGCCATTCGCCGCCGCAGCGCCAGCGCCGCGCGGGGGCGGATCGCCGGCAGCGGCTCGCGGACGCCGGCGAACTCGAGCACGCCGGACCGCGGCCGCTCCAGCAGATTGACGGCGCGCAGCAGCGTGCTCTTGCCGGCGCCGCTCGGGCCGACGACGCAGGTGAAGCTGCCCGGGGCGAAGCGGGCTTCGGGCACCGTCAGGAGGGTGCGCCCGTCCCGAACGACGAGAAGATCGTGCAGCGATACGCCGGTCATCGGGATGCCTTCCTTTCCGCCTGCAGCCGCTCCAGCGCTCCCGCAACCATGAAGCTGTTGAACAGAAAGCTGAGCGCCAGCAAGGCGAGGCCGAGCTGCAGGCCCGTTTCGTAATTGCCTTTGCGCGTTTCGAGAATGATGGCGGTCGTCATCACCCTCGTTTGGTGTTCGATATTGCCGCCGACGAGCATGACGGCGCCGACCTCCGAGATCGCCCGGCCGAACGCGGCCGCGACCGCCGCGGCGATGCCTCGGCGCGCTTCCTTCACCATCGTCAGCGCCAGCTGAAGCCTCGTCGCGCCGAGGCTGAGCGCCGTTTCGCGATAGCCGGACTCTCTCGCTTGGACCGCCGACATCGTCAGCCCGGTCACGATCGGCGCGACGAGCAGCGTCTGCGCGATCGTCATCGCCCACGGGGTGAACAGCAAATCAAGAAAGCCGAGCGCGCCGTAGCGCGACAGCAGCAGGTACACGACGACGCCGATCAAGACGGGCGGCAGCCCCATCAGCGTAAACACGGCGACCGCGAGCGCGCGCCTTCCGGGGAACGAGAACAGCGCCAGCGCCGCGCCGGCGGGAATGCCGACGGCGGAGCCGAGCAGCACCGCCAAGGCGGACACTTGAATCGACAACAGCATGATTTGCACGACTTCCGGTTGAATACGCCGACACGTCCTTTATACGAAATTCATCGCTGCTTGGCGTTCGGAGTGAACAGGGGCTTGCCGTATTCGTCTTTTCCGAATTCGCCGATCAACCGTTGGCCCGTCTCGCCGGTCAGAAATGCGATCAACCGGGCCGCTTCGTCCGGATGCTTCGTCGACGCGACTTGGATGACGCCGTAAGGGTTCTGCAAGCCGGCGTCGCCTTCGAGCACCGGGGCGAGCTCCGTGTCGCACGCGAGGAACGTCGCTTCGTCGGACAAGGTGTAACCCCGCTTCTCGTCCGTCATTTTCAGCGTCGCGCACATGCCTTGTCCGGCGGAGATGTAACCTTCAAGGCCGGCCGGATCGATGTTCGCCTGCTTCCAGAGCGACAGCTCCTTCTTGTGCGTGCCGGAATCGTCGCCGCGAGAGACGAACGGCGCGCCGGAGGAGGCGATGCGGGACAGCGCGTCCGCCGCGCCGCCCGCGCCGCGCACGCCGGCCGGGTCGTCCGACGGACCCGCTAACAAAAATTGATTATACATCACATCGTAAGCGTTGACACCGTACCCTTCTGATACGAAGGCGTCCTCCGATTGGCGGTCGTGCACGAGCAGCACGTCGGCGTTGCCGTCTTTGCCGAGCTGGATCGCTTGTCCGGTGCCGACGGCGACGACGTCTACCCGGATGCCGGTGTCCTCTTCGAAGACGGGCAGCAGCGTATCCAGAAGGCCGGAATCCTGGGTGCTCGTCGTCGTGGCGAGCACGATCTCCGCGGCCGAATCGCCGCTCGCGGCGGGCAGCATCGGCGCGCAGCCGGCGGAGACGGCGGCGAGGGCGAACGCGGCTCCTTGAAGCGCTTTCCGACACCATGACCCGACGTGAAAATTTCGCCTAGGAAACTCCATCGCCACTCCCCCAAAACTTGGATATATGTTATAATACAACAAAAGAAAGCGCTTCGCTGTTTTAAATTTCTTCAAATTTTTACTTTTGGTTGGAAGGAATTTGCGAACAGCGTTCGAAATATGTATTTATAATCGGATGCATCAATGCCATCGTACATGATTTCGAAGCGCGCGTTCAACTTTGAAGAGGAGGCGAACGGATTTGGGGATCGGCGGTTTTAAGAACAAAGAAGTGGTTGTGGATTTGACGGCGGGAAGCGTCAGTTATCGGGGCATCGACGAGGAGCTGGCGCGAAAGTACATCGGCGGCCGCGGTCTTGGCGTTAAATACGTCTTCGACAATGGGCCCGATGTGGAAGCGCTTTCCGAAGAGAACATTCTTTGCATCATGACGGGACCGATTTCCGGATCGCGAACGTCGATGAGCGGCAGATTGTGCGTCGTCACGAAGTCGCCTTTGACCGGCACGGTCACCGACTCCCACATGGGCGGGTGGACGGCCGCGAGACTCAAGTGGGCGGGCGTCGACAACATCATTATTAAAGGCAGAAGCGACAAGCCTGTATATTTGTACATCGAGAACGGGACGGCGGAGCTGCGCGACGCATCCGACGTCTGGGGCAAAGGCACGCGCGACACCGTCCGCGCCATGCAGGATCGGTACGGCAAGGACAATTTGTCCGTCATGTGCATCGGCCAAGCCGGTGAAAACCGGGTGCGGTACGCGGGCTTTATCAACGAGAACGACCGCTCCGCGGGCCGAGGCGGCACAGGCGCGGTCGCCGGGTTCAAAAACTTGAAGGCGATCGTCATCCGGGCCGAGCAGAAGGGCAACATGCCGCAGCCGGCGAACGACGAGGCGTACAAGAAGGCGAATCAGGCGAGCCTCAAGCTGATCATGGAAGGCGGCCTCACCGCGCCGAAGAAGGGCGGGCTTTCCGTCTACGGGACGAACGTCCTGACGAGCCTCATTAACGAGGTCGGCGCGCTGCCGACGCGGAACTCGCAAGTGTCGCATTGGGAAGGGGCCGAAGGCCACAGCGGCGAGACGGTCAACAGCACGCTCCTCGTCGCCGACAATACGTGCCATGCATGCCCGGTCGCTTGCAAGAAAGAAGTCGAGGTCAAGGAAGGCAAATACAAGACGCGCGTCGAGAGCTTCGAATACGAGACTGCGTGGGCGCTCGGGGCGAACTGCGGTCTCGGCGACGCCGCCGCGATTTCGTACCTGCTCAATTTGTGCAACGAGCACGGCATGGATACGATCGAGCTCGGCAACGTGCTGTCGGTTACGATGGAAGCGTTCGAGAAAGGGTTGATTTCCGAACGCGTCGATTGGGGCGACGCCGACCGCATGATCGAGCTGACCGAAATGATGGTGCGCCGCGAAGGCATCGGCGACATCCTCGCCGAAGGCGCGGTGCGCGCGGCCAAAGCGTTCGGCAACCCGGATCTCGCGATGGCGGTCAAAGGCCAAGCGATTCCGGCGTACGACCCGCGCGGCATCCAGGGCATCGGCCTCGGCTACGCGACGAGCAACCGCGGCGCCTGCCACCTTCGCGGGTATACGGTCGCTTCCGAGATCGCCGGCATTCCGGAGCCGACGGACCGGCTGAAGCCGGAAGGCAAAGGCGAGCTGCTGAAAATTTTCCAAGATCTTCACTCGTTCTCGGATTCGATGGACATCTGCAAATTTTCGGCGTTCTCGATCGGCGCGGAAAACTACGCGGCGCAATACGCCGGCATGACGGGCATCGAGATTACGGCGGACGACGTGCTGAAGATCGGGGAGCGCATTTACAACTTGGAGCGTTACTACAACAACTTGGCGGGCTTCAACAAGCGGGAAGACGATTACCTGCCGAAACGGTTCACGGAGGAGCCGGCGACCGGCAACAGCGCCGGATCGGTCAGCCGGATGGATATTATGCTTGACGAATACTACCGGGCGCGCGGATGGGTCGACGGCGTCGTGCCGGAGGAGAAGCTTCGCGAGCTGGAAATCATTTAACGAATCCGAATATCAGGCGCGAAAAAAAGGTGGAACTCGATTCCACCTTTTTTTCAACCGGCGCCGGGTTCGCCCCGGGCGGCGGGCTTCGCCGGGCGGAGGATTATCCTCCGGCGCGGAACGTTTTCGTGCGGTACGCGCGGACGACGGCGTCAAGCCGTTCGTCCGTGTCGGCTTCGAAGCGGATTTTGACCGCGTTGACCGCGAAGATGGGGGTGAACCGGATTTCCGTCTCTTCGAGAATGTCGGCGCGCCAGCCGGGCCCTTCGAACCGCAGCGGAAAATCGGACGAGCGGGGCTCGGCGTCCAGCTCTTTCAGGTAATCGATCAGATGCGACAAGCGGATGCCGCGCAGCTCCAACGTTCGCTCGGCCACGGCTCAACCTCCCGCCACGGGGGGAAACAGGGCGAACTGGTCTTCCGCGCGCACCTTCGTCTCGAGACCCTCCAAATGAATGATATTGCGGCCGTTAATGTACACATGCACGAACGGCTTCAGCCGGCGGGCCGCGTCGAACACCTCCGGCTCGAGCGGAGGGAACTGCTCGATAAGCGCTTCCAAAACTTCGGCGACCGAGCTTCCGTCCGGGGCAGGCACTTTGACGACTTTGTTCATGCAAATTTCTCGGAAATTCGCGAACACTTTCACGTTCATGCGCGTTCACCTGTTTCGTCGTTTTTTTCTTCATTATAAACAAACATACGCGGTTGGGTAGGAGGAAGGCATGAAATTTTTTAACGTCTTGACGATCGAAGCGACGTTGTCGCTCATTGCGGAGCAGTTTTCGCCGGTGCGGCCGCCGGTTCGCATTGCGGCGGCCGACGCGCTCGGCCGCGTCGCCGCCGAGGAGATCGCATCGAACGAACAAGTGCCGGCGTTCGCGAGGTCGACGGTGGACGGCTACGCCGTCCGGGCGAAGGACACGTTCGGCTCCTCGGACGCGATTCCGGCGTTTCTTACCATCGTCGGGCACGTCCGGATGGGCCGAACGCCGGACAAGGCGGTCGGCGAAGGCGAGGCGCAGTACATCCCGACGGGCGGCATGCTGCCGCCTGGGGCGGACAGCGTCGTCATGATCGAGCACGTCGAAGAGGTCGGCGAGCTGCTGAACGTGTTCCGCCAAACCGCGCCCGGGGAGAACGTCATTCAAGCGGGGGACGACGCGCAGCCCGGCGCGCCCATCGTCGCCCGCGGCACCCGGCTGCGCCCGCAGGAGCTGGGCGTGCTGGCCGCGGCCGGCGTCGTCGACGTCGCGGTGTACCCGGTGCCGGTCGTCGGGCTGCTGTCGACGGGCGACGAGATCGTTCCGCCGGAGACGCGGACGCTGGCGCCCGGAGAAGTGCGCGACGTCAACCGCGTCATGATCGCCGGCCGGCTGCGAGAGGCGGGCGCCGAGGTGATCGACGGCGGCATCGTGCGGGACGACCTCGAGCTGTTCGTCCGCCGCGCCCGCGAGCTGTTCGAACAATCGGACATGCTGATCATCTCCGGCGGCAGCTCGGTCGGCAGCCGCGACTTCACCGTGCAGGCGCTGGAGGCGCTCGGCGAGCCGGGCGTGCTCGTCCACGGCGTCGCGACGAAGCCCGGCAAGCCGACGATCATCGGCAAAGCGCAGGGGAGGCCGGTCGTCGGACTGCCGGGACATCCGGTGTCGGCGCTCATCATGCTGGACGTGCTCGGCCTGCCGATCGTCCGGCGCATCCGCGGCGAGCGGCCCCAGTCGTTCGACGACCGGCTGCGCGCCCGCCTGACGAGGAACGTGGCGTCGGCGGTCGGGCGGACGGATTATATCCGCGTGAAGCTCGAGCAGCGCGAAGACGGCCTGTGGGCCGCGCCGGTGTTCGGCAAGTCGGGGCTCATTTCGACGATGGCCCAAAGCGACGGCATCGGCGAAATTCCGGCGAACAAGGAAGGCATGCTGGAAGGCGAATGGATACAAGTGAAACGGATATAGAGGGGGTAGCGAGCGATGACGAACATGCGAACCATTTACCTCGAAGACACGCCGCTGCCCGAAGCGCAGCGCACGCTGGTCGAACGGGCCGCGCTGCCGCGCAGGACGGAGACGGTTCCGACCCGCGAAGCGCTCGGCCGCGTGACGGCGGAGCCGGTGTATGCGGTCGTCTCGATGCCGAATTACCACGCGTCCGCGATGGACGGCGTCGCGGTCGCGGCGTCTTCCACGTACGGCGCGGACGAGTCGCGGCCCGTCCGGCTGCGCCGGGGAGCGGATTACGACGTCGTCGATACGGGCGATCCGATCCCCGCGGGCCGCGACGCCGTCATCATGATCGAGCACATTCATCAAGTCGACGACGATACCATCGAGATCATGGAGCCGGCGGCGCCTTGGCAGCATATTCGGCCGATCGGGGAGGACGTCGTCGCGGGCGAAATGATTCTCCCGCCGTACCATAAGCTGCGTCCCGTCGATCTGGGCGCGCTGCTCGCGGGCGGCGTCACGACCGTACCCGTGTTGATGCGGCCGACGGCCGCGATCATCCCGACCGGCACGGAGTTGATCGAGCCGCGCGACACGGTCGAGCGGGGCGAAATCATCGAATTCAACGGCACGGTGTTTTCCGCGTATTTGACGGAGTGGGGCGCGGAGCCGATGTATATGGGGATCGTGAAGGACGATTACGACGCGATCAAGCGGAAGGTGCTCGAAGCGGCGGAGACGGCGGACGTGGTCATCCTGAACGCCGGATCGTCGGCGGGCACGGAGGATTTCACGGTGCACGTCGTCTCCGAATTGGGCGAGGTGCTGACCCACGGCGTCGCCACCCGCCCGGGCAAACCGGTCGTCACCGGCATCGTGAACGGCAAGCCGATCATCGGGCTGCCCGGGTACCCGGTGTCCGCCTATTTGGCGCTGGAATGGTTCGCGAAGCCGTTGATCGAATCGTACTACGGCCTCGCGCCGATCCCCCGCGAGACGATCAAGGCGACCTTGGGCCGCCGCGTCGTGTCCGTCATGGGCGCCGACGACTTCGTGCGGATGAACGTCGGCCGCGTGGACGGGACATACGTCGCGAATCCGCTGACGCGCGCCGCGGGCGTGACGATGTCGATGGTGCGGGCCGACGGGCTGCTGCGCATCCCGCCGTCGGGGATGGGCTACGAGCAGGGGGACGAAGTCGAGATCGAGCTGTATCGCCCGAGATCGCATATCGACCATACGCTCGTCGTGACAGGCAGCCACGATTTGTCGCTCGACGTGCTGAGCGCGCATCTTCGGAAGCGGCACCCCGGGCGGTTCATGGTTTCCTCCCACGTCGGCAGCATGGGGGGACTGCTCGCGATTCAGAAGGGCGAGGCGCATGCGGCCGGCGTTCACCTGTTCGACGAAGCGTCGGGGGAGTACAACGTTCCGTTCGTCGAAAAATTCGCGAAAGGGCGCGACGTCGTGCTCGTGCATCTGGTGTACCGGCAGCAGGGCTGGATCGTGCCGAAGGGCAATCCGCTCGGCATCCGTTCCGTCCATGACGTCGCCCGCGCCGGCGTGACCTATATCAACCGGCAGCGCGGCGCAGGCACGAGGCTGCTGTTCGACTACTTGCTGAAGCAAGAGGGCTGCGATCGAGCGGAGGTATACGGCTACGAACGGGAGGCGGTGTCGCATCTCGGCGTGGCGGCCGCCGTCGCAGGCGGATCCGCGGACGTCGGGCTCGGCATCTATTCGGCCGCCGCCGCGATGGGGCTCGATTTCGTTCCGATCGCGGAAGAACGATATGATCTCTTGATGAGCAGACGATTTTTCGATAGTGTAGAGGGAAACGATTTGCTTGAATTGATACGTTCCGATTCGTTCCGGTCCGACGTCGAAGCGCTGGGAGGCTGCAGCTGCAGAGAATCGGGCCGCATCGTATACGAAAAATGAACAGGTAGGCGGTGAGCGGCGCAATGAATGAATTCATCCCTTTACTCGACCGACGAAATCGACCGCTCCGAGATTTACGCATATCGGTGACCGACCAATGCAATTTTCGCTGCCGCTACTGCATGCCGGAGGAAATTTTCGGACCCGATTACAAGTTTCTGCCGAAGGAAAGCCTGCTGACGTTCGAGGAGCTGACGCGGCTGTCCGGCATCTTCGTCTCGCTGGGCGTCGAGAAAATCCGGATCACCGGGGGCGAGCCGTTGATGCGGAGGGAGCTGCCGACGCTCATTCGCATGATCGGGGACGTTCAGGGCGTCCGCGACATCGCGTTGACGACGAACGGCTCGCTGCTCGCAAGGCATGCTCAAGCGCTGCGGGACGCCGGGTTGAAGCGGGTCACGGTCAGCCTTGACAGCTTGGACGACGAGCGATTTCAGGCGATGAACGGCCGAGGGTTTCCGGTCGAGCGCGTGCTGCGCGGGATCGAAGCGGCGGCGGAGGCGGGCTTCCTAGTCAAAGTAAACATGGTGGTTCAAAAAGGCGTGAACGACGAGGATATTTTGCCGATGGCCCGTTATTTCCGCGAACAAGGGCACATCCTCCGTTTCATCGAGTACATGGACGTCGGTAACTCGAACGGCTGGAAGCTCGACCAAGTCGTGCCGAGCCAAGACATCGTTAACCGCATCCATGCCGAAATGCCGCTCGAGCCATTGCAGCCCTCCGCGTACGGGGAGACGGCCAAGCGGTACCGCTACGTCGGCGACACGGCGGAGATCGGGCTCATTTCCTCCGTCACCCAGGCGTTCTGCTCCACGTGCACGCGCGCCCGGCTGTCGGCGGAAGGCAAGCTGTACAGCTGCTTGTTCGCATCCGAAGGCACCGATCTGCGGAGCCTGCTGCGCGAAGGGCGGAGCGACGACGACATCCGGGAGGCGATCCGCAGCTTCTGGAACGCGAGAGACGATCGCTATTCGGAAATTCGACTGACGAATACGCCGGAGCTCAGAAAACGAAAAGTGGAAATGTCCCATATCGGAGGGTAATCTCCCTCGCCGTCGGCCCGCAGCGATGCGGGCTTTTGTCGTTGCGCGGAATACGCGCGCGGGAAAAGACCTTGCTTCCGAACGTTCGCGTCAGTACAATGGCTGTACTTCGGCATTTTTCGTGATTATTCGACAAAAATCGCCAAAGATGACACCTGTACGAAACCGAGAACGGGGGCTGCGCGCCATGCTGAAGCAACGACTGCTGTTGAAACAAGTGAAAAGCGTTCGGTTGAAAACGATGCTGACGATGCTGCCGATTACGATCGCCATCGTCTTGTCCGTGTCGGCCGTTACGTTTACGAAATCGAAACAAATGTTGCTTGAAACTTCCGCCTATGCCATGGAGCATCAAGCGGAGGGCGTCCGGCAGCGGATCGAAAAAGACATCTTGTCGCACAAGCTGGCGGCGGAGGCGCTCGCGCGCGCGGTCGAAGCCCGGTTCGGCGAGTACGAGTTGGACGATTACGAAAGTTTGTTCACGCATTTGATCGACTTGAATCTAGGGACGTTCGGCGTGGGCATTTTTCTCGAGCCGAACGTGCAGGAAGCGTCCGAAACGTACTTTTCGACGTATGTCTACCGGACCGAAGACGGCGGGAAACGCATGACGCAGGAATATAGCGATCCTTCCTACGACTACCATAATCAAGATTGGTACACGATCGTAGGCGAGACGGGGGAACGCGGACCGCAATTTACAGCGCCTTATCTCGACGAAGTGAGCGGGATTACGATGCTGACGTACTCGGTCCCGATTTTCGACGAGAACCGCCGCTTTCTCGGCGTCGTGACCGGCGACATCGACTTGACTACGATTCAAAGGATGGTCGCGGAGACGAAGGTGGGCGAATCCGGCTGGGCGTTCCTATTGGGGGATGACGGCGTCTTCTTGGCGGCGGCGGATACCGCTTTGGTTAACCGCGCCGTCGTCGACGCCGGCGGCGGGCTGGCCGAGGCGGTCGCGGCCGGAGGCGCGGACGCGTATCGGGACGAGAGCGGCGCGCAGCGCGTGACGAGCATGCCGATCGCTTGGACGGGCTGGACGCTCGGCGTCGTTATGCCCGAGCGGGAGCTGCTGGAGGACGCGAATCGCCTGCTGCTGGCGGTATCCGCCCTCGGCGCCGCCGGGATCGCCCTGCTGACGGCAGTCATCGCGCTGTATACGAAGTTTATCGCGAATCGTATCCAGCGGGTGAACCGGTTGTCGGAGAGGATGGCCGAAGGGGATTTCACGGCATCCGTCGAGGCGGATACCGCGGACGAATTCGGCGCGATGGCGAACAACTTCAACGGCGCCTTGTCGTCGATCCGCGGCGCGCTGCGGACGGTGTCGGATCGGACGGTCGAGGCGGCCTCCGCGTCGGCCCGCGTGCTCGAAGCCGCGGAAGCGACCGACGCTTCGACGGCGAACGTCGCCGCGCTCGCGAAGGACATTGCCGCCGGCGCGGAGATGCAGACGAAGAGCGCCAAAGACAGCGCCGCGGCGCTCGAAGAGATGGCATCGGGCATCCAGCGGATCGCCGAGTCGACCGTCGGCGCCTCGCTCTCTTCGAACGAAGCGCTTAGCAAAGCGGAGTACGGCAACGAGGTCATGCGCGGGGCGCAGGAGCAGCTGGAGAACATGCGGCGGTCCGTCGGCGAAGCCGCGGCGATCATCGGAGAGCTGGACAAGCAATCGGCGGAAGTGAACCGCATCGTCGAGGCGATCGGCGAGATCAGCACGCAGACGAACCTGCTCGCGCTGAACGCGGCGATCGAAGCGGCGAGAGCGGGAGCGGAAGGCCGCGGCTTCGCGGTCGTCGCCGGAGAAGTGAAGAAGCTGGCGCTCAAGACGAGCGAATCGGCCGAGCAGGTGACAAGCATTGTCCGTCACATCCGCAGCGATACGGTGCAGGCGGTTCGAGCGATGGAGCGGGGCACCGCGGAGGCGGACAAAGGCGCCTCGGCCGTCGGCGAAGCGGGGAAGGCGTTCTCCGACATTCAAGCGGAGATTCGGGCGATCGCCGCGCAAATGGACGAAATTTCCGCTTCCTCCGAGCAGCTGTCGGCCGGTTCGGAGCAGATCAGCGCGACGGTGTCGGAGTTGTCTACCATCGCGCAAAGCGCCTCGAACCGTACGCGGCAAGCCGCGGCGGCGACCGAGGAGCAGGCGGCGTCGGCCCAACGGATCGCGGACGCGGCGGGCCGCCTCACCGAGATGATGCAGCAGCTGCAGTCAATGATCGGCAAATTTAAGACGTAACGCCAAGAAAGCCCCGGCAGCGGGGCTTTCTTGCGTCAGATTGCAGACAAACTCCTTTGTTCCAACACGGAACTCAGGAGTTTGTCTTGTTTTGGGACTATGAGATGTAAATGTTCAACGCAAATAAAGTATTAGACTGGGAAAATAAAGTATTAGACCGAGAAAATATAGTTGTAGACTAGTGACCATGTAAGGTTGCTAAAAGAGTGATTATCGCAACCTTAATCTAAGAATTGGGTATATCTGCTTCTGGTACTCCGGGTTGTTTTTTATTGTTACCTCGCATAAGGCACATCGCTGCTTCAGCAATTAAGTATGAATTATAGCGACCAGAAGCATGCCGATAGCCGAGGCGATGCATCCATGAATGCAGCAATGACCCTGTTAATGTTGAATCATCAAGGTCAATTCTACTTAAGGTTCTCGGGTTAATTGTAACTGATAATGAGCTCCTGTCCGGGTCCGATGCATTAGTTCCACGGATAGCCATTGGCGGTGTTGTGGTCCCCGGATGCGTAATAAAAGCACGAAATGCTCTCCCAAAACCATTTGCGGCGAATGCCCGTGTTAATCCATTCATCATCACATCAACGGCTACATTTCCATTGGCTACTTTATCTACAAACCAAACCGGAGCTAGGTTGAAACGTGCATATTTAGCGGTACACTGTTTCAGTGGACTATCGACCCCAATATCTCTATCGAGGTGGTAGCGGTCCAACTGAAAAAAAATGCCAATAGCTAAACGATGAATCCTATTCCTCTGGGATGTTGTAAATCGCGAATCAACAAAATATGTTAAATAAGTTGGTAACGGATCCTCAATCCCCGGTGATTGAGGTAGCGGTGCTGTAATCCGTCTAAACGACTGACTAATGTTTGCTTCATCCATAAGCTCCTCTTTCAAATGAATTTCTACAACCTCCAAAAATCGTTAAACGCTCTGTGTTGCTCATATATGGATATGTCGTTCGGTAGGATGACTCTTTTAGCGAATAAGAACGTCTTTTTCTTGTGTGGGGTATTGAGATCAGAGATTAATACTCTCTTGGGCGAGGGGAGGCAATGAATCATTGTACCTTCACCAATATAAATGCCGACGTGACCGGGGATGTCGTTTGTTGGGAACCTTTCGGGTACATAGAAAAATAATAAGTCACCTTTCTTCAAGTCGGTTTTATCCACTTCTATTCCTTGCTTTGCTTGGTCTCTGACTTTGCGCGGCAGTTTGATGCCGTGCTTTCCATAGACATGCTGTGTGAAAGAGGAGCAATCAAATTTTCGTGACCTGGGATAAGGTGTCGTTAGAAGTTTAGGGCTAGCCACAAGAAACCTTTTAGCGTATTCAATCAAGGAGTTAATATCTTGGTGTCTCACTTTCCTTCCTCCAATAAGGTATGAGTCAATCTAGAAATGCAGTGTACCTGCTGTCCGGTACCCCGGGCGACTTATTTGCATTCGCACGCATTAAACACATTGGAGCTTCACCAATCATGTATGATGTATAGCTACCTGCAGGGTGTCTATACCCTAATCTATGCATCCACGCATGTAGTAAAGAGCCTGCTAAGGTTGAATCAATAACGTCAGTTCTGCTTAAAATTCTAGGGTTAATAGTGACAGTCAAAGAATTTTGGTTGGGATTGGAAGCATTAGCACCTTTAATAGCTTTTGGTGGGATAGATGAACCAGGATGCATGATTTGTGCGCGTGCTGCCCTGCCGAACCCATTAGAAATGAACATTCTTGTTAAACCTTCCATCATGACATCAACGGCAACATTACTGTTGGCAATCTTATCTTCAAACCAAACCGGCGCAAGATTAAATCGTGCATACCTTGCTACGCATCGCTTTAGAGGACTGTCAACTCCATTTTCTCTATCATTGTAGTATCTATTCCACTGCCCTAAAATGTTTGCGATCAATCTTTGTATCCTATTCCTCTGTGTTGTTGTAAAGCGTAAATCCACAAAGAAGGTCAAATTTGCAGGCAATGGGTCTTCAATCCCCGGCGCTTGTGGTAAGGGTATTGTAATCTGCCTAAAAGCCTGGGAAATCGTGAGTTTTTCCCGGTTCACGGCTGTAACCTTACGAGGCCTTCCTTTCATCTTTTCACCGTCCATTCCACAGCAGGTAAGTTAGTATATGACCCAGCAGCTTTAGCGGAGTGGGTATGTGTGCCAAGGTTAATGAAAGGGCTATTATCATAACCAATACCAAAAAAAACCGCGTCAGTCTAAGACTTTATTTTCACGTCCTTAGTTACGCCGCTGTTTCATTTTCTGAGTTAGTCTAAAACTTATTTTCCCTAGGTAACCGATTAATACAGCGAATCTCCGCTCTGTGCCACCTGACCTCCAGAGCCAGGTGGCTAATTTTTTAAGGTTCATGCAAGCAAAACCGAGCATCGCCTGCATGGAGACTTTACGCAGTCCTCGTAATATCGTCCATCGCATGCCATGCTTTTCCTTCATGTCTGCAAATACGCGTTCGATCGTTTCCTTACGCTGCGCGTAAATCCGTTTGTTCTGTTCCGTGTGACGGAGGTGGTCCGCCTCCTCAAGGTAATCGGCCCAGATGTGTCGGCTGATCCGCTTCGTGAAGTCTTTGCCTCCGTGCACTGATTTAGGAGGGGGCAGACTCGGCAGGCCGAGTATAAGGCATTACGGGCCGGATCCCGTCATCAATCAGCAACTTACTTATGTATGGTGTCTTGTAACCGGCATCGACAGCTACGGACAGCGGTTTTCCGAACGGCTTCTTAACGAGTTCCAGCACATCCTCGAATACTCGGCTGTCGTGAACGTTGTCTGGCGTTACCTTTGCGCCCAACACAAAGCCGTTCCGATCGCATGCCGTGTGAAACTTATAGGCAAAGACGCGCTCTTTTTCACCCTTAACTAACAGCCCGCTCTCAGGGGCGGTTGCGCTCACTTTCACTTCTTCCTTTCAGAGCGGGCTCTGGCTTTTTTCCGAGCGGCTCCTTTCCATGCTTGATGCGGTCCTCGTTGATTTCTTCCTCTGGTTGCTCCTGGTACTTCTTACTCTTTTCCTGCACGAGCGTCTTCACATATTTGTTCTTGTTGGCGTTCGCTTTCACACGGGTAGCATCAATGAAGAGGACGTCTGGTTCAACAAAGCCATGTTCCACAGCCTCTTCGAGGATCCGAGAAAAAATGGTCTCAAAAACGTCGGTACCCCGGAACCGGCGTACGTAGTTCTTCCCGAACGTCGTGAAGTGCGGTATGGGCTGGGTGAAATCGTAACCGAGGAACCAACGGTAAGCCACATTCGTTTCGATTTCCCGGATCGTCTGCTGCGTAAAGCGGATCCCGAAAAGGTATTGGATTCTTCCACACCTCAACCCACGTTTTCTATATATCAATACGACAAGAGCCTGCAGACCCTGCTCCTTGCGGAACTTTGTCTACAGGCTTTCTTGCGTTGCATTACTGCGGCTAAGCTCGATTACGGATCCGGCGTCGTGTCGATGTCGACCGTTCGCGTCTCGCGGCTCCACTCCACGCCGACGCCGAGCAGCTCGCCGACGTCGCGGAGCGGCACGTAGACGGCTCCGTTCACGAGGGTCGGCGCATGCCCCATCGCTTGCCGCTGGCCGCCCTCGAGCGCGAACGGGGCTCCTTCTTGCAGAGTGAAGGTGCGGCCGCGGTATTCCACCTGCACAGAGCCGCCCTCGGCTTCGTCGAAAGTCACCCTCGCGCCGACGGCTTGGAACAGCGCTCTGAGCGGCACGTACATCCGGTTGCCGATCATGACCGGGCTCGGCTCGAAGCGGCGTTCCGTGCCGTCGACGACGAGCCGGGCGGACGCAGGCGCGTTAGTCGCTGCCGCCGCGGAGCCGGTTTGCAGCGCCTCCGGCAGCGCGTACGCGTACAGCGTGTGCTTCGCCTGCACCAGCAGCATGCCGTTCGCGACGAGGAACGGCCCGTATTGGCCGGCGGCGTCGGTTTGGGCGCGGAAGACGGCCTTGCCTGCGGCGGCGTCGAAGGCGAACACTTCCCCGTCGGACTGACCCGCGAAGAGCGCGCCGCCGACGACGCCCAATCGGCTCACAGGATTGTCGAGTCCGTCATAATCGATGCGGCCTTCGTCGATCAGCTTGCGCGCGTGCAGTCCGAAGCCGTTCTTTCCGGAGAAAAACAACGTTCCGCCGCTCGGTCCGCCGATCCAGGTTCCGGCATCCTCCAAGACGGCGCGCTGCTCCGGGGAAGCGTCGAGATGGGTGACGTACAGCTTCTCGTCGGCTCCCAGCGCGATGACGAGGTCGCCGTCGATGACGGCATGTCCGGCGCGGTGCAGCAGCGGATCTTCGCCTTCCCCCAATGGAATGAAATGCAGGGAGCCGCGAGGCTTCCCCGTCGCCGTATCAATCGCGTCGATCTTCAGTCCGTACGGTTCGGCATCGCCCGGCGGATACGTGTCCCTCAAATAAACGACGTCGTCGCGGACCTGCAGCGGCACGCCTTCGACACGCCAGCGCGTGCTGCCGGTCGCCTTGTCGATGACGTACGTCACGTCCTGCGTGATCGCTCCGGATACGGCGGTCGCATAAAGCACGAAATCGGCGAGCGGCACGCTCTCGCCCGCCCCCGCCGCGTCCGCGTTCCGCCAATACGCATGCCCGGTGTCCGCGTCGACGCAGACGAGGCCTTCCGCGTGCTTGACGTACACGTACTCGGGCTCGGCCGTCAACTCGCCGTCACCCGCCGCGTCGTCGAACTGGGAGCGCCACCGCTCCGCGCCCGTCTCCGCCGCCAGCCGCGACAGCGTGCCGCCGGCGGTCAACGCGTAGACGGAGCCGTCGGCGGAAGCGATCGAGACGATATTCGAACCGAACGACCAGGCGCGCTTCCCGGTGGCGAGCTCGACGGCGACCGCCTTGCCGTTCTGGACGAATACCGCCTTCGAACCGGCGAGCGCGATCCGGCTGCCGCTCCAGCTGTCTTCCTGCGTCGGGCGGCCGTACTCGACCGTCCACCGGGGCGACGCGAGCGGCACGGCGGACGGCGCGTCGGACTGCATGACGCCGGCCTCCGCCGTTCGGTGAGGCTCGTATAAGACCGCCGCGTCCGCCGGCGGCGCGGCCCAGGCGGACGACCATCCCGCCGCGGCGACCGCGGCCGCGACGGCGCGAGACCATCTTCGAACGTACATCGTACCACGCTCCTTCCAAGAATACCCGATGCTATATGGACGCTTGACCTCGCCGGAAAGTTGCCGCTTGCCCGGTTGCCGGACGGCAGGGCGAATGCGGCTGGCGTTCGGAGCCGATTCGAGTACAATGAAAGAAGCCGTCGATCCGGCCGGAGTCGAGGAGACGGCGCGAAGAAAGGAACGAGAACGGAGGAGCATGCGGCATGAGCGCATCGATCGATAAAGTAGCTTGGATATGCATACGGGACGGCCGGGTGTTATGCGCCCGATCGAAGGGGAAGCCAGCCTTCTATCTCCCCGGGGGAAAGCGGGAACCGGGAGAAACCGATGCCGATACGTTGGTGCGGGAAATCGAGGAGGAGCTGACGGCGCGGATTCGCCGCGAGAGCGTCGAGTACGCCGGAATGTACGAAGCGCAGGCCGACGGGAAGCCGGACGGCGTCATCGTCCGTATGACGTGCTACTTCGCGGAGCACGACGGGGACATTCGCCCGGCGTCGGAGATCGACGAGATCGCGTGGCTCGCGTACGAGGACCGGCCGCAGCTGTCCGAAGCCGGACGCCTCGTCTTCGACGAGCTCCGCGCGGCGGGACGGCTGAAGGAGCGGTAAAAGCACATTTCCCGGAGCCGCGCAAGCGAAATTCGTGTAAATCAAATATCGCGGCCGGCGATTGTATTCGAGTGTCGGCCGCGATATGATGTACGCAATCGCATAGCAAGATCACGTGTAAAAGGCAAACTTGCCGAAAGGCAAGGACGCAAAACCGCGGGCCTACGACGCTTCGGCGTTACGGCAGCCGGGTCGCCGCTGACGGAGGAAGGATGAAGTGGCCGCGGATCTTATGCAGCCGCTTTTTTAGCATTACTACAATTAGGAAGCGCTTACGATGTTGCGGGTACAGCTTTAAATAGAGAAACAGGGGAAATGTTCATGAGTTCACTGCGCATCAAATTGCCGATCAGCGTCGTGCTGTTGATCAGCGTCGCCATCGTGCTGTCCGGCGCGGCGACGTATTCGTTCAGCTCGGCGTTGTTGATCCGCAAAAGCGAGGACGAAATTCGAGCGAACGCGTTCCGAACCGGGGAGGCCATCTACGGCCTGCTGAAAGCGGAAATTCGGAAGAGCGAAATACTCGCCTCCCAAACGGTGTTTCGCGAAACGCTGGCACAGCGGGAACGCATGCCGGACGAGCGGTTTTTCCGCGCGGATCACGCAGCCTTCCGGGAAGCGACCGACAGCTTGCGCCGCGCGTACGACGGGGAGTCGCTGCATGAGAAATTTTGGCTGGGCGACAAGAACGGCGTCGTCATTGCGAGCAGCTCGCCGACGCCGGAATCGGGCTCTATCCGCGTAGCGGACCGCGAATATTTTATCGAAGCGATGCAAGGAAAGCCCGCAGTCAGCGGCACGATCGTATCCCGGGCGAACGGGCGGTTCATCATCGTCGCCGCGGCGCCGGTGTTCGACGAGGCAGGGCGCGCGATCGGCGTCGTCGGCAATTCGATTTACACGAGCTTCTTCTCCGATTCTCTTAACGGCGTGAAAGTGAACCAGCGCGGCGAGCTGTATATTTTCGACTCCAACGGGACGGTGCTGGCGCATTCCACCGACGAAACGAAAATTAACAGCCGCGTGGACACGCCCGAGCTGTTGAACGTGCTGCGGAGCAATCCGAGCCGAAGCGGGGCCAGGGGGACGCTGTCGCTGCATGACGGGGAGATTCGGAAATTTTACGGATACTGGAAAGTGCCGTTCGCCGACTGGGTCGTCGTCGTGGAGGACGATTTGCCGGATATCCAAAGCCCGTTGAAGGGGCTCGCGCTTCAATACGCGGTCGTGCTCGTCGCGTCGATCGTCGTCCTGTTCGCGCTCTTTACGATTATGCTGTCCCAATGGGTCACCAAGCCGCTCCGCCGGATGCTCGGCGTCATGGAGGCGGCCGGCGCCGGGGATTTGCACGCTCGGGTACGGTTGACCTCGGCTGGCGAATTCGGCATGCTCGGGCGAGCCCTGAACCAGATGCTGGCGAAAATCAGCGAACTTATGGCGTCGCTGGCGGAGGCGTCGAAGCTCGAGCTGCGGTTCGTCGCCGAACGGGAGCGGAGCCGCTTGTCCGAAAGCTTGCGCCAATCGATGCAGGCGCTCAATTCGTCGCTGGACGAAGCGCGCGTGCAGCAGCTTGCCCTCGAGGAGCTGCAGCGCCACGTCCCGTTCCGCCGGGCAAGCTTGTGGGTCGACGAAGACGGGCGTTTGACCGCCAAAGCGGTGCTGGCGCGGGAGGCGGTCCGGGGCGAGCTTTCGCCGGATTTGGCGAAGGCGCTGTGCCGGAGCCTCGGAGGCGGCGAATCGGCGGCGTACCGGGGCCGCAGGGGGCCTGTTTACGAAATGGCGGTGGCGTTCGATTCCGCCTTCGCGCGGAAAGGCTTGTTTTATTTGGAACGAGACGACAGGGCATTCGCGGATAACGAGGCGGACTTCGCGCTGAGTTACGCGAGCCAAGCTTCCGTCGCCATCGACAACGCATCGTTGTATCGGAGAATGGAACTGATGGCCGTGACGGACGAGCTGACGGGCATGTACAACCGCCGGCATTTCTACCGGTTGGCGGAGGAGGCGTACCGCGGCGCGGAAGAGCTAGGGGAGCCGTTGACCGTCGTGCTGTTCGATATCGACCATTTTAAACAAATCAACGACCGTCTAGGTCATCTGGCGGGCGACGAAGTGCTGCGCCGGCTGCGCGCGATGATCGGGGAAGCGCTGCCGCAGCGCCACGTATTGGCCCGCTTCGGGGGCGAAGAGTTCGCGCTGCTGCTGCCGGGGATCGCGCTCGCCGAGGCGCTGGGCGCCGCGGAACGGCTGCGCGCCGCCGTCGAGCAGTACCGGTTTCCGCCGGAATCGGGAACGGAGGAGCTGCGCGTCACCGTGAGCGTCGGCGGCGCGGCGTGGGAGCGCGGCATGCCGCTGGATACGGCGCTGCAGCATGCGGATACGGCTTTGTACCGAGCCAAAGCGTCGGGACGCAATCGCGTCGTTGCGTACGCATCCGGTACCTAAGGGGGCAGCAAGATGAGAGAACGCCGCGAGGAACGCCGCGAACGCAAAGGCGAGCTGTGGCTTGGCGAGCAGCGGTTTTTCGAATCGATGTTCGACGAAATGAACGACGCCATCATGCTCGCCTCTACTGGAGAAGGCATCATTCGCGTGAACCGGGCGTTCGAAGAGATGTTCGGCTGGAAGGAAGCCGAGCTGCTCGGCACCTTTTTCCGCGACTATCCGTTCGTGCCGAAGGCGATGCGCCATGAATCGGAACACATTTACGTCACGCTCCATCGCGGCGGGAAAGCGAAAAACTTCGATTCCCGCCGCATGCGGAAAGACGGGTCGATGATCGACGTGTCCGTCTCGTTCTCCGTCATCGCCGATCGGCTCGGCCGGAAGGCGATTCTCGGCGTATATCGCGACATTACCGAGCTGAAGAAGCGGGAGCGGCAGCTCGAAGAGAGCGAGCAGCACTACCGGAAGCTGGTCGAGCTGTCCCCGGATCCGATCGTCGTTCATCGGAAAGGACGCTTGCTGTATTGGAATCGGGCGGCAGCCGAAGCTATGGGCGTAGCGAACGATAGCGCGCTGCTCGGCAAGTCGGTCGTCGAATTTATCGACCCGTCGTATGTGGATCAGGTCCACGAAGTGTCGAAACGGATCCAAGACACCGGCGAATCGAAGGAGCCGGCGGAAATCGTGCTGCGCCGCATCGACGGTTCGACGTTCCATGCGGAGCTGGTCGGCACGCGGCTCGAGTACGACGCGCATCCGGCCTCGCTCGTCATGATCCGGGATGTCACGAAGCGGAAGCAGTCGGAAATGCTGATCGAATATATGGCTTACCATGACGCGCTGACCGGATTGCCGAATCGGCTCCGGTTTCGCAAGCAAGCGCTCGAGAAGTTCGGCGAGGGGTCCGGTGCGATGTATTTTATCGACTTGGATCGATTCAAGCTGATTAACGACACGCTCGGGCACGGGATCGGAGATTTGCTGCTGCAAGAAGTCAGCGAACGGCTGAACCGGTTCGGCGATTTGATCGTCTCGCGTCAAGGCGGCGACGAGTTCGCCGCGTTCGGCGCCGCCGCCGGCCGGGAGGAGGCGGCGGCGACGGCCGAACGGCTGATCGGGGCGCTGTCGGAGCCGTATGCCATCGGCGGGAACGAGTTGTTCGTGACGCCGAGCGTCGGCATCAGCTTGTATCCGCATGACAGCGAAGAGATCGACATGCTGCTGCAGCAGGCGGACACGGCGCTGTACGTCGCCAAAGCGAACGGCGGCAACGCGTACGCGTTCTTCGACACCGAAGCGAACGCGGCCAACAGCTTCAAGATGGCGCTCACCGGCGATCTGCGCAAGGCGCTGGCGAACGGCGAGTTCGCGATATGCTACCAACCTAAGTACGACGTTCGGAAGCGGATCGTCGTCGGCGCGGAGGCGCTGCTGCGGTGGAACCATCCGACGCGCGGGCTCATTCCGCCGGACCGGTTCATCCCGTTCGCGGAAGAGTCGGGCCTCATTTTGCCGATCGGCGAGTGGGTGCTGCGGACCGCATGCAGTCAGGCGAAGGCGTGGCACGACGCGGGCTATCCGATCGACATCTCGGTCAATATCTCGGTCCGGCAGTTTCTGCAGCGGCAGTTCGTAGAGGGCGTCGAAGCGGCGTTGGCCGAAACCGGCTTGCAGCCTAGCGCTTTGAATTTGGAAATTACGGAGAGCGTGCCGGTGCTCGATTTGCAGGCGGCGGTGCAGAAGCTGAAGCGGCTTCGAGAGGCGGGGGTGACGATTTCGCTCGACGACTTCGGGACGGGCTATTCGTCATTGAACTACATCCGCCTGTTGCCATACGATTTCCTGAAAATCGACCGGTCGTTCGTTCAAAACATGCACGAGGATCCGTTCCACGCCTCGATCGTGCGCTCCGTCATTTCAATCGCGCATATGATGGGCAAACGGGTCGTCGCCGAAGGCGTGGAGACGCGGGAACATCTTGATTTGCTGGAGCAGGCCGCCTGCGACGAAGCGCAAGGCTTTTATTTCAGCAAGCCGATCGCCGCGGAACCGTTCGAGCGTTTGCTGCGCGATGCTGGCGCGCGGCGAGAGCCTTAATGTTCCGTTTCGAGCAAGTATCTCAAAAAAACACAAGCGGAAAACAAAATCCGCCATTGTCTGGAAGCGAAACGTCCCCTATCATGAAGGAAAAGGCGTTTCGCGCATCGAAATTATGAAAGCGCATAAAAATGGCATGGATAGGAAGGAGACTCGCAAATGAGCGGTATCGGAGAGTGGGAAAACGCGGAGCCCGGGGTCAGGAGGAAAATTTTCCCGCCCGGAGACGGCCTGATGATGATGGAAGTTCATTTCGAGCAAGGCGCGGAAGGGTATTTGCACAGCCATCCGCACGAGCAGATGAGCTATTGCTTGCGGGGCAAGCTTCGGTTTACCGTCGACGGCAAAGAAACGATTCTTCAAGCAGGGGACACGATTCGCATTCCCGGCGGCGCGGAGCACGGCGTCACGGCGTTGGAGCCGTCGGCGCTGCT
Organism: Paenibacillus sp.; assembly: GCF_035645195.1. Classification (NCBI taxonomy): domain Bacteria; kingdom Bacillati; phylum Bacillota; class Bacilli; order Caryophanales; family Paenibacillaceae; genus Paenibacillus; species Paenibacillus sp. The sequence goes on from NZ_DASQNA010000033.1 coordinate 202,609, forward strand.
GGACGTCTTCACCCCGCTGCGCGAAGATCTGTTGAAAGGCCGAACGTGATCCAGCGGCGGCGGACGGAGGGAACGGCTTTGACGGCGTCGTGATCGTGCCGATCGGAGCGGCCGCGGAGGCGATCGCGCGATGTCGGGCCTCGAATTGGCGCCCGATTCCCGGGGCCGCGCCGGCAAGCTGATGGCCCGGCTGCTGACCCAATTGCGGCATATTCGTCGGCTGTAACGCGCGGAGATCGCGCGTCTTCGTCGTTTCTTCGTAAAATGGCCGGAAAAAACTTCAAATCGGATCGTTATAATAGGCACACGCAAACGAATTTTTCTTCTGCGAGGTGCCTTTTGTATGCATACGAATCGAAGCCGGCTGCTCGTCCCGGCCGCCGCGGCGTTCGCGGGCGGAGCCATGTGGGCGGCGAAAGCCGGGCTCATCCTGCTCGGCATCGCCGACCTCGGCTGGATGGTCGTCGCGTCGCAAGGTTTTATGGGCATCGCCCTTCTCGGACTGTACCGGCACTCGGGAGAACGCGGCAAGCTCGCCCGAACCGGCGCGGCGCTTGCGGCCGCCGCGGTCCCGTTGTCGGCGTTCAACAGCTTATGGGCGGAAGGGATGTCGATCCAGCCGTACACGTATATGGCGAGTATCGCGGGCGTGCTCGCCTCTTCCGTCATGGCCGGCATCTTGGCGAGGCGGAACGATGCGCTTTACGAGCGGACGGGGCGCTGGCCGTTATGGATCGGGACGCTGACGTTCCCGGCCGTGGCGCTCGGCTCGCTCGTCCATTTGGAGTCCGGCGTCCTGCTGGCGGGCTTCGCCTGGATGGCTTTGGCCGTCCGGATGTGCCCGCCGCGCTTCCGCGCCGCGGCTTAACGAAGTTTAGACGCCAGCTTTCCTGGGCTACATTAGGTACTGTACCTAATACGAGTTCGGAGGAGCGTGTGTTTTACGATGGTGAATCGACGTTGGATGATCGGGTTCGCGGCTGCCGTAATGCTGGCGACCGCCGGCTGCGGCGCTGCGGCCGTTCACAACGGAGCGGCGGACGACGGCGCGCACGGAGGACATGCCGGGCATTCGGGGTCGGGCGAGGTTCCGGAAGGGCTGCAGCCGGCGGCGAATCCGATGTTTCCGGTCGGCGGCGAAGCCGTGATTGTTGCGGACCATATGCCCGGCATGAAGGGCGCGGCGGCGACGATTTCCGGCGCCTACAATACAACGGCGTACGCAGTGTCGTACACGCCGACGACGGGCGGCGAACGCGTAGAAGCCCATAAATGGGTCGTCCACGAGGAGATCCGGAACGCCCGCGAACAGCCGTACGCCCCTGGGGATACCGTCGTGCTGGAAGCGGAACATATGGAAGGCATGAAAGGCGCAGAGGCCGTCATCGACGCCGCGGAGTGGACGACCGTCTACATGGTCGATTTCGTTCCGACGACCGGAGGGGAGCCCGTCAAAAATCACAAATGGGTGACGGAAGCCGAATTAAAGAAAAAGTAAAGAGGAGGATTTTTCTAGGAGGAAGGCGAATGTATATTCGTACGACTTTTTAATACAAAGGAGCTGTCAAACATGAGAGTCAATCCGTATTTGATCATGGACGGGAATGTAAGGGAAGCAGTAAGTTTTTACCAGAAGGTGTTCGGCGCCGAGCTCGTTAACATCCAGTCGTTCGGCGACATGCCGGCCAATCCCGAATTTCCGCTGCCGGACGCAGCGAAGGAATTGATCGCGCACGCGATGCTGAAAATCGGCGACACGGAGCTGATGTTCTCCGACGCGTTCCCGGGGCAGCCGGTACGGATCGGCGACAACGTGCAGGTTTGCGTTACGACCGACAGCGCCGAGAAATCGAAAGCCGTGTTCGCGGCGCTCGCGGACGGCGGAACGATTCAAATGCCGATTCAAGAAACGTTCTGGAGTCCCGCGTACGGCATCGTGACGGACAAATTCGGCATCTCGTTCCAAGTGACGACGCATCCGGCGCAGTAAACGGACGAATTCCGTCCGGCCGGCAGGAAGAGAATCCGCCTCCATCGAATACGATTGGTAGTAACAACCAACCGATCGGAGGCTTGCAGCCATGAAGACGGGCGCGAAAAATTCACCGGCAATGTTTGCGTTAGGCATGTTGGCCATGATGATCCCGAGCCAGGCGTTCTCGGCGTTCTACAGCTACTATTACGTCGAGAAGCTGGGACTCGGGCTCGGCCTCGCGACGATCGCGCGGACGGTGTTCCTCGTATGGGACGCGGTCAATCAGCCGCTCATCGGCTACTGGTCCGATCGAACCGATACGAAATACGGGCGCAGAAGACCGTGGATCGCCGCCGCGGCGCCGCTGTTCATGCTTTCGTTCATCCTGGTGTTCAGCGCCCCGAGCGGATTGTCGGAATCGGGATTGTTTTGGTGGCTCCTTTTTGCGTTAATTTTTTACGAAGCGGTCGCGACCGTCATTTGGGTCAACTACGGAGCGCTGTTCCCGGAGCTGTATCAAGACCATGCGCTCCGCGCCAAAGCGTCCGCCGTCCAGCAGGGCTTTCAAATCGTCGCGCTACTGATCGGCAGCGCCGCGACGCCGCTGCTGTTCGACGCGCTCGGCTTCGGGGGGATGTCCGTCGCCTACGCGCTCCTCTTCGGCGTTCTCATGTTTTGGTTTCTGCGCTCAGTGGAGGAGAACGAGGAAGCGCGGCGCGCTCCCCCGCTGCCGCTGCGGGCGGCGTTTCGCGCGACGCTGTCCAATCAGCCGTTTTGGCTGTTCAATATCGCCAATTCCTTCGCCCAAACGGTGAACGGCTTGCTCAGCTCGATGATCCCGTTTTACGCCAAGTACGTGCTGCGCATTCCCGACGCGCAGGTGACCGTGCTGCTCGCGTCCATTTTCGTGTCGGTCATCCCGCTCGTCGCCGTCTGGTACAGGATTGTCAAGCGAATGGACCCCGTGAAAGCGTGGCGGCTGTCGCTTCTCGCCTACGGCGTTTCGGTCGTTCCGCTGTGGTTCGGACAGTCGCTATGGACCGGCGTCGCCGCAGGGGTATGCGTCGGCTTCGGGCTTGCCGGATTTTTGGTGACGCCGCCGATCGTCGCCGGCATGATCATCGACCTCGATTTCGCGCAAACCGGCAGCCGGCGTGAAGGCGTCTATACGGCCGTCAGCGGCTTTATAACCCGTTCGAGCGGTTTGATTTCCGCCGTGGCGTTCTGGATCGTCGGCATGCTGTTCGGTTACGAAAGCGGCGATAATCCGGGGCCGAATCCGGAGACGACGTTCCGCACGCTCATTAGCGCGGTGCCGTTCGGTCTCATCGCTGTGTCGGTCGTCGTATCGCAGTTCGTGAAGCTGGGCGAAGACGCAGGGCAGGCGTAATCCGCGCCTCCCTGCGTTTTTTCGTCCGCATGATTCGTGGTACAATGAGGGGCAGTCGAGCAAGGCGCGAAGGAGGAAGCCATGGGATTTTTGTTTATCGTCATCCTCATCGTCGGCATGGCGGGGATGATCGGAAATCAATACGCGATGCTGCGGAAGATGGATCGGTTGGAGGCGGCGCTGCGGGACATCCGCGACATGAAAGCGGAGGAGCGGCGCGAGGGGAATGCGGAAAATTCGCTAGACAACGCCGAAGATTCGAATAAATCGATGTAAATACGTACGGCAGCCGGCGAAATACCGCGGCTGCCGTTTCGCATTAATTGACGATGTCGAGCGCGTCGTAATTCGGGTACACATAAGGCGTCTCGGGCGCTTCGATGGGCTGAATCGTGTCCGCCTCGATCATGGAGATGCGGTAGCCGTCCCAATCGACCGTGTTCAGCGTCCCGGCGACGCGCAGCCAAGTATCGTCCGCGTAGGTGGACGCCTTCGGGTATTGAATCAGAAAACCGTACGGCGTCGAATCGGCGGAGCAGCATTCCATCGCCATCCGGGCGATGACCAGTTGGTCCTGCGCCATATCTTCGTTCCGGTAGACGAACCCCTCGATTTGCACGCGCTTGCCGACGAATCGGTCGCTGAACAGATCGATGGTCGTCGTTATTTCGAGGAAGGCATCGTCGCGAACGACGATCGGATCTTGTTGGATCAGCTGCACGGCCAGAGGCGCGTATTGATCCTCGTACAGCTCCCCGGTTTGAAACGAGGCCAGCAGCTGTTCGTCGGACATGGCGCCGGCTTGCTCGGGCGAAGGCGCGGGAGCGGAAGATGCGGCCGATTTCGCCCCGGCGGCGTTGTTTGCGCTAAGCACGATGCCCTTCTTATCGACAAGCGCGCTGCCGAGCGCGCTGTCCGGCAGGAAATATCCCATGAGCAGCGGGGCGATCAGCAGCCCGTAAGCGGCGGTATTGCGCCAGAACGATTTCGATGGGGGGTGGCCGCAGCCGCAGTCGAGCGGCTGTCCCCGAAGCGTCGCGAACGCGGAGTACAACTGAAATACGGCGAACATGACGAACACGACGGCCGACAGTTTAACGTACAGCTCCATCTTCGGGGCAATGTACAAGTGAAGTAGATCGTTCTTCACCAAATAGACGATATAAAAGGAAAAGCCGGCTGATACGCCGGCGCGAAGCAGACGATGCGCCATCGCGGGAATCACCTCCGAATCAAATTACAGATACAATCGATCGAGCAAGAATACGCCGGCGGTTACGAACACAACGACCGCCCCGGCGACGAGCGCCACGAACTTCGCCCGTAATACGGACAGCATCATGATCGTGCTTTTCAAATCGAGCATCGGACCGAACACGAGGAAAGCGACGAGCGACGCCGACGGGAACATCGAGGCGAACGACGATGCGACGAAAGCGTCCGACGTGGAGCAGATGGACAATATATAGGCGAAGCCCATCATAAACCAGTGCGCCCCCCATTCGGACTGGGCGACGGCGGTTAAGCTGCCGCGGTCGAGGAACGTTTGAATCCCTGCCGTTAGGAGGGCGCCGAACGCCAAATATTTGCCCATCTCGAAAAATTCGGAGGAGGCATGCTCGAACGCGGAGAACAGCTTGTTTCCGCCGCCGTGCGCGCGATGATGCGCATGAGGAACGGACGCGCGCGCCCGTTCCGGCCTCAACGGGCTGTTGCGAACGAGCGCATATACGAGCAAACCGACGGCCGCCGCGACGGCGAACGCTAGTCCCATCCGCGAGTACACGACCTCGGGGCGGGATCGGAACGCGAGGGACGTGGCGGCGAAGACGATGGGATTTAGAATCGGTCCGGCGAGAAGGAACACGACCGCGGCGTACAGCGGCAGCCCTTTCTTCACGAGCCGGCGCGCGACGGGAATCATGCCGCATTCGCAGATCGGGAAGACGACACCCAGCAAACAGGAAACGGTCACGCCCAGAACCGGGTTTTTCGGAATGATCTTTTGCACGTACCGATCCGGGACGAACTCTTGGATGAGCGATGACACGATGACGCCGAGCAGGATGAACGGGAACGCCTCCAGCACGATGCTGACGAACATCGTTTTGAACGTCAGGAGCCCGGCGCCTTCGAATTCGGGGATGCTGCGGACGACGTCGGGGTTCATGAAAATCACGATAAAGAAGCTAAGCAAGACAAGCAGCGCTAACGAGAATCTGAGACGCGCGAGCGATAGGGTCATAATGAAACCTCCGTAACATCCGTACACCATTTTCGGTCAAGCATACCCGAATATATATTCGTAATGCTTACGATTATTCCTGCTTGGGGACGTCTGACCTTTGGGAAATGGGACTAAGGACCTAATATTGTGGTATTCAGCGAATGAACAAACGTTAGTTTTGTGTGAGCGATACCGGTTCGTATATAATGGTTTCTAACATAGCATGAGCAGGGGGACGCGCGATGGAGCATCTGTTTTCCGCCCAAGCGGCGGTCGGCACGAAACAAAAAATTTTGGAAACGGCCATCGATTTATTTTCCCAAAACGGTTTTACCGGGGTGTCGGTTCGAGAGATAACGAAACTAGTAGGCATTAAAGAAAGCGCGATGTACAACCATTTCAAGAACAAGGATGAAATATTGGATACGATTTACTCGGTCTTTCGGGAGGAGCGGAAGAAGGCGCTGCCACCCGCGGAAGCGCTGCCCGCGCTGCTTGCGTCCGTCGCTCCGGAGACGTTTCTGCTTCAGGGGTTTGACAGCTTCAAACGAACGGTCGAGGACCCGTTGAAGCTTAAAATTTGGCGCATCTTGAACATCGAGCAGTACCGCGACCCGAGAGCGCGATCGATCATCTTGGAAGATATGTATCAGGGAACGATCGACTTTTTGGCAAACGTGTTCCGCATCTATATAGAACAGGAGCGGATGAAGCCGCTCGATCCGAGGCAGCTTGCCTTCGAGTATCAATACCCGATCTTTGCGGTCATGACGGAGTACGTACTGCTGAAGTACGACGGGAAAAGTACGGAAGAGCTGGAGCAGATGGTTTTGCGGCATATTCGGATGTTTATCGACAAGGCGACGGCTGCGAATTGATTTTTATTCGCGGCCTTAGCGGGTCGAAAGAATATTTTAATATGAACGAACGTTAATTATTTACATGTTAACGTTCGTTCATTATAATAGGGAAAACGAACCCGAAGGAGAATGTTTCCATGCAAACGTCACTGCGCCGGCCGGCGCTCGACTCATCCGCCGTCCCGGCCACTTCCATCCTGTTTTCTCTCTCGATGCGCACGCTGTTTTTTTTGTTATTCGGCCTTTTGTTCGTCGGTTTGTCCGCCTGGGCCGGAGCGGAGCATCCGCTCCGGGCGGCCGAGAAATGGTGGCCGTTCCAAGCGATTCTGGCGAACGTCGCCACCTTCTTCGCGCTGCGGTTTCTGCTGAGGCGGGAAGGCGCGCGGTTCCGGGATCTGTTCGCGGTGCGGCGCGGCCGGCGGAACCAAGATCTCAAGCAATTCGCCCTGCTGCTCGTCGTCGGCTTTCTCCTCGGCGGTATTCCGCTGTATGTTTCTTCCTATTTAATATTCGGAAGCGCGGTGCCGCCCGATCTGATGTTCCAGCCCGTGCCGCTGTGGGCTGCCGCGATCGCGCTCGTTCTCTTCCCGATTACGAACGGGCTGGTCGAAACGCCGACGTATATCGGCTACGCGTTGCCGCGAATGGCGCAGGCCAGCGGCAAGCTGTGGATCGGCGCGTGGATCGCCGGGCTGGCGCTCGCGTTCCAGCACGTCGTTCTGCCGCTCGTGGCGGATCCCGCCTACATGATGTGGCGTTTCGTCGCGTTCATTCCGCTGGCCGTGGCGCTCGGATTTATTTACAACCGGACGAAGCGGCTGCTGCCGATCGCTGCGGCTCACGCCGTCATGGATTTGCAGCTCGCGGTCACGTGGTTCGCTTATTCGGCGTGACCGGACACGCAACCAAGCCCCGAACGATAAGGTTCGGGGCTTGGTTGTTATCGGTTCAGCTGTGCCGAACCGCGTCTGCGGTTTCGCGAACGGCTCGCGGGCGAGGTTTCCGATTGACGAGCGCGATGCCGGAGACGATCAGCAGCAATCCCGCCAGCAGCGTCGGAGTGAGCGGCTCGTTCAGGAACAAGGCGCCCATGCCGATCGCCGACAACGGGATCAGGAACGTGAACGAGGCCACTTTGCCGGCTTCTCCGGAATCCATTAGTCTGTAGAACACGATCCAGCCGGCCGCGATGACGAGGATCGAGATGAACAGCAGCGTCGCGACGAACGAAGGCGTCCAGACGATGTCGGACCAGCTTTCGAAGGCGGAGCCGGCTCCCGTCATGAACGACCCGCCGATCAGCAGCTGCATCGTCACGAGCCAAATCGGATCGACGCGCGGGCTTACTTTTTTCACGTAAATCGTTCCGACCGCCCACGTAAGCGCCGATGCGAGCGCCAGCGCGATCCCTTCCCACGAAATATGCCCCGACAGTCCGCCCGCCCCGGTGCAGATGACGGCCACGCCGACGAAGCCGAACAACAGCCCGGAAAACTTCGACCGGTTCATCGACTCGCCGAGCCACATCCACGCGAACACGCCGACGAGCACCGGCTGCAGGAAGACGATCGCCGAGAATAAGCCGGACGGCAAATATTCGAGACCGACCGTCTGAAAGCCGTAGTAGCACATCACGTTGACGACGGCCGAAACCGCGTAAATCGGCAGCGTCGACTTCAGCCGCAGCTCCTTGTACCTCGGGATCGCGACCGCCAGCAGCGCGATGCCGCCGAGCAGCGTCCGAAGCCCGGAAAACAAGACCGGGGGAATGAAGTGCAGCGCGTATTTCGTCAGCGGCCAGTTCGCTCCCCAGGTCAAAATTAAAAACGCCAACAGCAGCGTCGATTGCGTTCTGGTCAACCTTCCCACGTTCCATGCTCCTTGCTCTGTCGTTTCGATTGCGGATCTATCATACGCCTGATCCGGCAAGTTATCAAATGGGAGAGGAATCCACCGGCGGGCGGCGAATGAATGGATACGGATTCATTTTCGCTCGGGAAGGGGCGCAGCCCATGTTCATGAAAGGAAGCATTCGGTACCGGCTCATGCTGCTCATGATCGTCTTGACGACGGCGCCGGTGCTGATCGTGACGCTCATCGCGACGAATAACACGCGAAGCTCGGTCGAGAAAGAGATGATCGAAGCGAACCGGTCCAGAATGCTGTGGGCGGAGCAATATCTAGACGAGCTCGTCAGCCAGATCGACGTGCTGTTCTACTCGCTGCAGATCAACCAGCCGTTGATGGACGGACTCGCCGCCGCGGGGGAGCCGACGGTGAGCGAGCAATTCCGAACGCAGCGCTACATTCAGGAAACCTTAACGAGCGCGTTCTACGCGAATTCCCGGAAAATCGACGAGCTGTCGCTGTATACGCACCAAAGCGGCCGCATCTATTCCGTCAACTTCGGAACGAGCGGTCTCATCCATTCGCTCGATATCCGAAGCGGCGCTTGGAGCCGCATGCTGGACGGGCCGGTCAGCTTGTATTTCAAGCAGTCGGGCGATCACATGTACGCGTTCCACAGCGTCAACCGATTCGAGGACCGCGCGCTGCTCGGGGGTTTGGCGGTACGGATCAACGACGGCGTGTGGCGGCAGGTCGGCGACATTCTTCGCTCCGAGCCGGACAGCGCGGTGTTTCTGATGAACGACGAGGGTGAATTGCTCGCGGGTTCGTCTATGGAAGCGGCGTTCGGCGACGCGCTGGACCGCTTCCGGGAGTCGCTCCGGCAGGACGACGGCGCGGAGCCGTTCCGCAAAACGGATCGGTACTTCTTGTTCGCGGAGCGGGTCGACGGCGGCACGTTGATTTTATTGAAAGCGGTTCCGATTACGGCCGTGACCGAGAGCGCCGACGACACGGTGCGCGCGGGCTTGCTCGCGGGCGTCTTCTTCGCGGCGCTGTCGGTGCTCGCGTCGATCGTCGTGTCGCTGCGCATTACGCGGCCGATCGTCGCCCTCGCCAAAACGATGCGAACGGCGCCGATCCAGCAGTTCGAGATGACGTCGGTGCGCAGCCGAGACGAAATCGGCCTGCTCGAACGCGGGTACAACTCGATGATGCAGCGGATCAAGGAGCTGATCGAGCACGAATATCGGCGCGAGATCGAAGTGAAGAACGCCCAGCTCATGGCGCTGCAGGCGCAGATCAACCCGCATTTCCTCAACAACGCGCTGATCCTGATCGGGGGCATGGCGCTCTCGAAAGGGATGCCGGACGTGTACCGGATCGCCCAAGGAATCGGTGATCTGCTTCGCTATTCGATCGGCTCCGGGGAGGAGCTCGCTTCGCTCGAGGACGAGGCGAAGCATGTCCGCAATTATTTGTTCATTCAAGAGCAGCGCTTCGCCGGCCGGTGCACCGTCGCGTTCTCGGCGGAACCAGGTCCAGCGGCCGGCGTGCGGCTGCCGCGCTTCACGCTGCAGCCGCTCGTCGAGAACGCGTTCGAGCACGGCCTTCAGCCGAAGGAGGGCGCATGGGAGATCGAAATTCGCGTCAAACGGATCGGCCGGCATGTCGCGGTGCTCCTGCGAGACAACGGCGTCGGCATGGATGGGGAGCGGCTGCGCGCGCTCAGGGACGAGCTGCGCCTCGGCGCGGCGCTCCGCCGGCGGCCGAACGAAGAGGCGAAGGCCGAACCGGCGCGGCGGAAAGGGATTGGCCTTGCCAACGTCGATTCGCGCATGAAGCTGCATTTCGGCGGGAGGGGGATCCGATTATACAGCGGGGCGGGTGCGGGGACGATCGTCGCGTTGCAAATTCCGATCGTTCAGGAACAGGAGGCGAATTCGCATGACAAGACGCGTGGTCATCATTGACGACGAACCGTGGTCGCGGGAAGTCGTGAAATCGCTCGGCGAGTGGAGCAAGCTCGGCCTGACGGTGTCCGGCGAGGCCGAGGACGGCAAGCAGGGCATCCGGCTCGTCGAGGAGCTGCGCCCGCACATCGTCGTCACCGACATGCGCATGCCCGGCATCGACGGCGTCGAGCTGCTGCAGCAGCTGAAGGAGCGGTTTCCGTCGCTCAAAATCGTCGTCATGAGCGGCTACGACGACTTCGTCTACTTGAAGCAGGCGATTCAGTCCCGCGCGGTGGAATATATGCTCAAGCCGTTCGATCCGAACGAGCTGAACGAAGCGCTGCGGCGCTGCGTCCGCGAGCTGGAGGCGGAGGAGCAGACGGTGCGCACGTCGTGGACGTCGCCGCTCGCGCTGCCCGACCCGGCTCTCATGGAGCGGCTGCTGGCGATCCGGCAGCGCATCTTCGCCGGCTTGTTCGAGCTGAACAAGCCGGCGCTGCTGCAGTCGTTCGAGAAGCTCGAGGAGCTGCTCCGCAAGGCGTACCCGGACGGCGCAGATGCGGCGATGCTGCGGATGCTGCACGCCGATTTCCTCGGCGCGCTGCGGGAGTTCATGGCGGGGCATCCCGACCCCGTTCCGGAGGACGGAGGGGAGCCGTCCGCCCGCGCTTGGGCGGACGCGTACGGAGCGGCTGTCGACCGCGTCGAGGCGCATCGGAACAACAAGACGCGCCTCGTCGTCGAGGAAGTCGCGGCGTTCATCGACGCGCATTTCGCGGAGCCGATTTCGCTCGAGACGGTGGCGCGGCGGTTTTACGTCAGCAAGGAGCACCTGAGCCGGACGTTCAAACAGACGACGGGCGTGAACGTCTCGGATTATATCGTCCGCCGGCGGATCGAACAGGCGAAGGCGCTGCTCGCGGACGGCGTCGCGATCAAGCATGCGGCCCGCGCGGTCGGCTATCCGGAGCTCGCGTATTTCCACCGCATCTTCAAGAAGGAAACGGGCCTTACCCCGGGCGAATATCGTTCGGCTCACCATTCCTGAATGATTCGATATCAATATTGTGCAATGGATTCCGCTAATCGGCTGGAATGTTCGCGGGCGCTTCCGCGAGTATACTGAAAGCGCAATCAACCAAGAGGGGGAACCACTCATGAAGAAGGCGCTTCATTATTGGCTTACGGCTGTGCTGCTGTTGTCGCTGCTCGCGGCGTGCAGCTCGGGAGGAGGATCGGACGGCGGCGCGGCTTCCGATGCCGCGGACGCGGCTCCGGCTTCGGCTTCGACGGATGCGGCTTCGACGGACGAGGATCAGGCGCAGGCGGAGAAGCCCGCGAAGAAGGTCGAGCTCAAGGTGATGCTTGGGCATCCGCGGTTCAAGGAACATTTCGAGAAATATTTCGAGCAGTTCAAGGCGAAGCAGCTTGCCGAGCATAACGTCGATGTGACGATCAAGCTCGAGATGCCGAACCCGGACCAAGCGAAGCAGGTGCTGCAGGCACGGCTCGCCTCGGGCGACGCGCCGGATCTCTTCGACGTGCACGCCAACGATTTGGCGACGTACCACAAGGCGGGGTACTTGGAGGATTTGAGCGGCCAGCCGTTCGTCTCGACGCTGTACGACAGCGTGAAAAATACGGTCACTTTGGACGGGAAAGTCGTCGCGCTGCCGCTGGAAAGCTTGTCTTGGGGATATTTGTACAACAAGAAAATTTTCGCGGAGCACGGCATCGCGCCGCCGCAGACGCTGGACGAAATGAAGGTGGCCGTCGAAAAGCTGAAGGCTGCCGGCGTGACGCCGTTCCTGCTCGCGTTCCAAGAATCGTGGGTGCCGCAGCTGATGACGGCGCTGTCGCTCGGCGGCATCGTATCGTCGGAGCAGCCGGATTGGATCGAGCGGATGAGCCGAGGCGAAGCGTCTTACGCCGACGTGCAGGCGATTTTCGATATTATCGACCTCATTATGGCGAACGGAACCGCGAAGCCGTTCGAGGTCGGCAACGAAGCGGGCTCCGCCGATTTCGCGAACGGCAAAGCGGCGATGTGGGTGCAGGGGCCGTGGAACGCGGAGACGATTCTGAAGGTCAATCCGGAGATGGAGTTCGGCGTCGCGCCGCTGCCGGTCAGCAACGACCCGGCCGGCACGATGATCAATCTGTCCACGTCGACGACGCTCGCGGTGCCGCCGACGAGCCCGAACAAAGAAACGGCGCTCGCGCTGCTGAACTATATTTTGGACGCGAACGATTCCTCGGCGCTGTTCCAGGAGCTGAAATTCAATCCCGTCTCTACGGTCCATCAATATGAAGTGTTCCCGTGGGTCAACGAAGCGTCCGAATACGTGGCGCAGGGCAAAGCGTACCAGGATTTGAAGCTGCCGAACGGCGTCACGGACGAACAGGCGAAGCTGCTGCAAAGCTATTACGCGAAAGAGGTCACCAAAGAAGACTTCATCCGCACGATGGACCGGACGTGGGCCGCGGCCGTGAAAGCTTCGCAATGACCGAGGCGAACGGCGGACCGGAGGGATACGTATGACGATCGCGAGACGAACGAAACGAACGGCCGCCCTCCTCGCCTTCGTGCTGCCCGCGCTGCTGTTTTACGCGACGCTGACCATCGCCCCCGCGTTCGGGGGCGTTTGGTTCAGCTTGACCGATTGGAACGGCCTCAACCCCGCATACGATTGGGTCGGGCTGTCCAATTACGTCGAGGCGTTGAGGGCCGATCGTTATTTTCTTAATTCGATTTGGTTTACGCTGAAATATGTGCTGTACATGGTCGTGCTGCAAAACGCCATCGCGCTGGCGCTCGCGCTGCTCGTCGAGTCGAGGCGGAAGGGCAAGGCGCTGTTCCGCACCGTCTTCTTCATGCCTAACATGCTGAGCATGATTATCGGCGCCTTCATGTGGGTGTTTATTTTTACGAAGGTGCTGCCGAGCGTCGCCGAAGGGACGGGCCTCGGTTTCCTGGATCGGTCGTGGATCGGCGATCCGCATGTATCGTTTTACGCGATTCTCATCGTGTCGTTATGGGGCGGCGTCGGCTACATTATGGTCATTTACATCGCGGCGCTGCAGAGCATCCCCGCGCAGCTGAAGGAAGCGGCGGCGATCGACGGCGCCGGACCGGCGCAAATCGTCCGGCACGTGACGCTGCCGATGATGTACCCGGCGCTGACGATCGGCGTGTTTCTGACACTCAGCTCGTCCTTCAAGGCGTTCGACGCCGTCTTCGCGCTGACGGGCGGCGGACCGGGGCGGGCGACGCAGGTCATTGCCATCAACATTATGGAGGAAGCGTTCCGCTTCCAGCACCGGTACGGGTATGCGAGCGCGAAGGCGATCATTCTGTTCGTCATCGTCATGCTGATCACGATGATTCAGCTGTGGATCATGAAACGAAGAGAGGTGGAAGCATGACGTCCGGCCGAACGACCGGGGGCGGCGGATTCGCGGCAAAAGCCGCGGACGCCGCCATCCTGCTCGCGCTGCTCGCCGCCGCCGCGTTCACCTTGTTTCCGATTTATATGGCGCTGCTCAATTCCGTGAAAACGGACGGGGCGCTGCTAACGAACGTGCTCGCCGTTCCGGATCGGTTCGAATTCGCCAATTATGCGGACGCGTTCCGAAAGATCGACTTTGTGAACAGCTTTTGGAACACCGTCGTCGTGACGCTTATCGGCGTCGTCGGCATCGTGCTGCTGGCGGCGCCGGCCGGGTACAAACTGTCGCGCACCCCCGGGAAGCTGAGCGGGGCGTTGTTCGCGCTGTTCGCGCTGTCGACGCTCATCCCGTTCCATTCGATCATGATCAGCCTCGTCCGCATCGCGCGCGAGCTGCGTCTCCAAGGCTCGACATATGGGTTGGGACTCATTTATATCGGTCTCGGCGTCGCGCTGGCCATCTTTTTGTATCACGGCTTCGTCAAATCGATCCCGCGGGAGCTGGACGAAGCGGCGGTCATCGACGGCTGCGGCGAGCTGCGGCTGTTTTTCGCGGTCATTTTCCCGCTGCTCCTGCCGATTTCGGCGACGGTCGCCATTTTGAACGCGCTCTGGATGTGGAACGACTTTTTGCTGCCGCTGCTCATGCTGACGGACAGCGACGACTATACGCTGCTGATCGCGACGAACATGCTGTTCGGCGAATACAACAACGATTGGTCGGCGATCTTGGCTTCGCTCGTCTTGACGATGATGCCGGTCGTCGCCGCCTACGCGCTGTTGCAGAAGTACATTATGAGCGGCATCGCGGAAGGAGCGATCAAAGGATGAAAGGCAGAGAGAGTCTCCGTATGGACGGCGCGATGGAGGTGTCGGGCTTCGTCAGGGCGGAAGGGACGAAGCTCGTGAACGGCCGCGGGCAGGAGCTGCTGCTGCGGGGCGTAGGATTCGGCAGCTGGCTGCTGCCCGAAGGGTATATGTGGCGCTTCCCGGACGCCGGGGATCGCCCGCGCCGGATCGAGCGTGCGATTCGCGGGTGGATCGGGTCGGAGAAGGCGGCCCGGTTTTGGGAGGCGTATTATGACGCCTACATTGCGGAAGCGGACATCGCGGCGGTCGCGGCCGAAGGGTTCAACTCGGTTCGCATCCCGATCAATGCGAGGTTTCTGATCGACGGCGAGGAGCCGCTTCGGCTTCGCGAGGACCGGCTGCGGCTGCTCGATCGGGCGATTCGCTGGTGCGAGAAGCACGCGCTGTACGTCGTCTTGGATTTGCACGGCGCGCCGGGCGGCCAGACGGGCACGAACATCGACGACTCCGAGCGCGAGCTGCCCGAGCTGTTCACGGACGAGCGGAACCGGCGGCTGACGGTCGAGCTGTGGCGCCGCCTCGCGCAGCGGTACCGCGACGAGTGGATTGTCGCCGGGTACGATTTGCTGAACGAGCCGCTGCCGAACTGGTTTGCGCAGTACAACGACCGGGTGATGCCGCTGTACAAGGACATCGTTCGCGCGATCCGCGAAGTGGACGACCGCCACATGATTATCCTGGAAGGCGTCCATTGGGCGACGGATTGGTCGATATTCGACGAGCGGATCGACGACAACCTCATGCTGCAGTTTCACAAATATTGGAACAACCCCGATACCGAAAGCATCCGTCCGTTCCTCGAGAAACGCGAGGCGTGGAACGTGCCCATCTTCATGGGGGAGGGCGGGGAGAACAACTGCGATTGGTACGCCGGCGCGTTTCGCTTGTTCGAGGACCACGGGATTTCGTGGAATTTCTGGACGTGGAAAAAGATGGACTGCGGCAACTCCCCGTATTCCGTCGTCATGCCGGAGAGGTGGCCGCGGCTCGTGCAGCATCTGGAAGGCGGGCCTGCGCCGGATCCCGCGGACGCGGAGCGAACGTTATGGGCGTATCTCGACAATTTGTCCCTCGAACGGTGCGAGCATCGTCCCGAGGTTGGGAACGCGCTATTTCGCCGGGCACCGGTTCGCATTCCCGCAGCGTTTTACGATTACGGGGAAGAAGGCTTCGGCATCCGCCCGCGCGCCACGGACGGCGCCGGGTTTCGCGCGAACGACGGCACGGACATCCGATTCGCGGAGGGGGCGCGAGATCGGCCGAATTTCCAGCATATGCGCGGGGAAGCGTGGCAGCCGGACGAATGGATGTACGTGCGGCTCGAAGCAGAGGAGTGGGCGTCGTACACGTTCACGGTGCCGCCGCCGCATTCCGCGCGGAAACACGTGCTCTCCGTCCGCTTGCGGGCGGAAGGGGAGGCGGCTTGCGACATCGCGCTGAATGGGGCGCCGCTCGGAACGTTTCGCGAGGAGTCGGGGGAGTGGCGAACGCTGACGCTCTCGCATGCGTTCCTGCCGGGCTTCGGAGAGCACCGGCTTCGCGTGCGGACGACGAAGGGCGCGGTCGCTCTGCTGTGGCTGGAGCTTGCGTTGGCGGAGCCGTAGACAAAATTTGTGCCGGCGATGGGAACTTTTTCAAACGGCTCGCGTCTAATGAGCGGTATCATTTCGCAAGCTTCCAAAGGAGAGAGAAATGCATATGCGCAAAACGTTGATCGCCGCCGTCGCCGCCACGATGTTGACCTTGCCGGCGGTATCGCCTGCGGGGGCGGAGGCGCTCGCCTCGTACGTGCGGTCGTACAATGCCGGGTCGCTCGTGAAGACGGACGGTACGCTGTGGACGTGGGGCGGCGAACGGGCGGTGCCGACGCCGATTCACGGTTTGACGGACGTCGCCGCCGCGTATGACGGGGGATGGATCGTCAAGAACGACGGGACCGTGTGGGTTTGGGAGGGGACGACGTCGGGCGAGCCGCGCCTTGACCCGGTGCCGGGAGCGGACGTCCTCCGGGAGGTCGCGGGCGACTCGTTTTCGAGGTCGGTCGCGATCGATTCCGCCGGCCGCGCGTTCGTGCGCGAATGGGTCGAACCCGGCGTGTTCGGCGCCCCGGGGCCGCTCGAAGGGATCGAGGGCGCCGTCGACGTCTCGCGATCGCGGCAGCAATTTTACTTGTTCGTCCTCTCGGACGGCACGGTGAAAGCCGCGAACGACGATTTGGATTCGGTCGAGACGCTGGCCGGCATCGAACGGGCGAAAGCCGTCGACGGCAATCTCGTCCTGAAGGACGACGGCACGGTGTGGGAGGTGTCCCGCGCGGACGCCGACGGTTGGGAAAGTTCTCTCCGTCTTGCGGCGAACCGCGTCGAAGGGTTGAACCCGATCCAATCGATCGCCGGGTACGACGAGGTCCGCCTCGCCATTGACGCGCGGTCCGGCTTGTGGTTTTGGGGGGCGACGCGCACCGGCGCGTCGGACGGCACGATCGTCCACGAGCAGAGGAAGCCGGTGCAGCTCAGCGGTATCGCCGATGTGAAGGAGGCGGTCCATGTCGAACGGTCGATCGTTGCGCTGACGACGGACGGCGACCTGTACGAAACTTCGACCAGCCGGGAATCAATGCCGGCGGACGCGCCGTTCCGCAAGCTCGCCGAGGGCGTCGTATCCTTGAAGTCGGGCGGCAGGAATGTCATTTTCCAGAAAGCGGACGGCACACTGTGGGGCTGGGGCGTTAACAAAGGCGCCGCGCTCGGCGCGGGCAGCGAAGAGTTCCTTCATGACGAGCCGGTGCCGGTGCAAAAGCCGATCTCAATCAGCCTGAACGGCCGGCCGGTGCAGCTGACGAACGGCGTCATGCTGCGCGACGGCTTGACGTTCGTGCCGCTCCGCTCCGTATTCACCTCGATGGGAGCGGAGCTCGTTTGGGATCATGCGACGAAATCGGTCGCGATTCGCAAGGACGGCCCGTCCCCGCTGACGATCGTCGTCGATTACGAGAAGGGCGCGGTCATTAAGAACGGAACGACCGTCGTTATGGCGGAGGCGCCGTTCATCTCGTCGGGCACGTCGTACCTGCCGCTGCGGTTCGTCAGCGAATCGCTCGGCGCGAAGGTGGATTGGTACGCGGATCAATACCATATCGCGATTACGACAGGCGCGGAATAACGCGAAGCCCCTTGGAAATTCGCCCAGCGCAGGGGAAAGGTCGACCGGGAGCATGTTCGAGCCCGGTCGACCTTTTATAATTGCGTTTCCTTTTTATATTGCGAAGGGAGCATGCCCGTCCATTTCTTGAACGTTTTCGTAAAATGCGCTTCGTCGAAATAGCCGACCTCGCGGGCGACCGCCTGAATTTTCAGATCGGTCGATTGTAGCAGCGCTTTGGCCTTCTCGATGCGGAACTGGTGCACGTAATCCAAAAAGTTGACGCCCAGCTCCTGCTTGAAGAGCGAGGACAAATATGCGCTCGAGACGAACAGCGCGTTCGCGGCCCCGGCGAGCGACATGCCGGATTCGTTGTAGCGCTCGGCGATGTAATCCAGCGCCTGCTGCACCTTTCGCTTCATCGGCTTGCGGGACTGCAGCGCTTCGACGACGCTGCGAATATAGCGGTACACGATGCCGTTCAGCTCTTCGAACGTGTCGACCCCGTGCACCTGCTCCCGAATGCGCGCGGGATCGGCGTCGACGTCCGTCCCCGGCGGAGCGATCTCCGCGGCCGTCTGCAGCATGCGGCTTAAGAAGGCGATCGTCTGCCCGTGGATATCCTCCCGGGACTGCGTATATTCGCCCTGGAACGCGGTTAACCACGCTTCGGTATCGTTGAGCAGCTCCGCGAACAGCCCCGCGCGCAAATGTTCGATAGCGGCTTGCTCCACCCGCAGCATCTCCGCCTGCCGCAGCCGGCCGGGGAGGGCGCCGGCCTTCCACCGTTCCGCGTCGCGGCGGTAGACGACCGAAGCGCCGAGGAAAAAGCGGAATTCGAGCGCTTCCGCCGCTTCTCGGAACGCTTCGTGCAGCTCGTTCAGCGTCGGCTTCGGATCGCTGACGCCGATGCCGACCGACAGCCGCAAATACCGCTGCAAATTGTCCTTCAGCTTGGCCGCGCCCGCGGCGACTTTCTCTTCCATCCATTCGAACAGGCCGTTGCCGACCGCGACGAGCAGGTCTTGCTCCAACACGATTTCGATCGGCTGCATCAGCGTCTGCTCCAGCGTTTCCTTCATAATATTCGACGCCGCGAACGTAACCAGCTTGACGTCGGACGTACGCTCGTCGTACCGGTCCAGCGATCGGTGATCGATCCGGACGGCGATGACGAGCGGGTATTCGAACGCGACGGACATGCCAAGCTGCTTCAGCTGCAGACGCCGGTCTTCCGTCACGACGGGAGGGTGCCGGAGCCACTGCCGAAGCACCTCCGACTTCGCGTGCGGCACGCTCGCGCGCAGCCGCGATTCGATTCCTTTCAGCCGATCCGTCCGGCGCCGTTCCTCCCGCAGCGACTCCGCGACGCGCACGAACAAGCTCCGAATGTCGTCCGGCGAGCATGGCTTAACGAGATAGTCCGTCACCCCGAGCCGCATCGCCTTCTGCGCGTATTCGAAGTCGCCGTAGCCGGAGAGCAGGATGCAGGTCGTCGGCCAGTCGCGCCTGCGCACCTCCTCAATTAATTGAAGTCCGTCCATTACGGGCATGCGGATGTCGGTAAGCAGCAGGTCCGCCGGCTGCGCGGCGAGAAGCTGCACGGCCTCCAAGCCGTTGGCGGCGAGTCCGTCGATCCGGATGCCGATCGACGCCCAGTCGATCAAATCGGCGAGCCCTTCCCTCGTCAATTGTTCGTCTTCCACGATAAGCAGTCTCAGCATACCGGTTACCCCCGTTTCATCGGAATCGCGATCGTCACTCTCGTCCCGGAGCCGGGTTCGCTGTGCAGGTCGAGCGACGCGCCGTCCCCGTAATGGAGCCGGAGACGGCTGCGCACGTTGTGCAGCGCGTAGCCGCTGTCATCCCGTCCGTCCGGCTCGTTCCGCAGCGCCTCGAGCCGATCCGCGGGGATGCCGACGCCGTTGTCCGTCACCTCGATCGAGAGCGCGCCGTCCGCCGCCGCGGCTTTCACTTGGATGAGTCCCAGCTCGTCGGCGAGCGGTTCGATGCCGTGGACGATGCTGTTTTCCACGAGCGGCTGGATGAGCAGCTTCGGAATCGGGAAGCCGCTCACGTCCGGGGCGAGGTCGAGCTCGTAAGCGAGGTGCGACGGGAACCTCATTTTCTGCAAAAACAAATAATGCTCGAGGAGCTGAAACTCCTCGCGGAGCTCGACGAGATCGCCGCCTTGGTTTAAACTCGTCTTGAAAATGCCGGACAGCGAGTACACCATATCGGCGACGAGCTTGTCGTTATGCTTCTGAGCCGTCCAGGCGATCGTGTTTAACGTGTTATACAAAAAATGCGGGTTGATTTGCGACTGCAGCAGCTTTAGCTCCGCTTGTTTCTGCTTCAATTCGGAAGCGTACACGTCGTCGACGAGCTGCCGGATGCGCTGCACCATAATGTTGTAGCCGGCCCCGAGCTCCCCGACTTCGTCCTGCCCGACGATGTCGACGCGTTCGTCGAACTGCCCCTTCTGGAACCGCTTCATGGACGAGAGGACGAGCCGAATCGGCTGCGTGATCCACCCGGCCGCGGTCCAAGAGAGAATCATGCTGACGAGGATCGTCACGAGCACGATGCTCGCCGTCGTCCACGTGATGCGGTCGAGCTCCCGCAGCAGCTCGCTGCGGGGGCGCAGCACGAGGACATGCCAGCCCGTCTGGGGCGATTGCTCGTGCGCCGCCAGCCAGGAAGACGAATCGACCGCATCGTCCATGCGGTTCAGATCGAACGCGTCCTCGCGGAAATACGGCAGCTCCCGCGCCGGTTTGCCGATCCATCGGCCTCCGCTGTCCGACAGGACGATGCCGTCCTCGCTGACGACCGCGATTTCGGCGCTGCCGGCGGCCGGCGCGTACGAGGCCCGGATGTCCGCTTCGTCGATGCCGAGCAGCAGGACGCCTTCCGCTTCATAATTTCGGCTGTTTTTGAGCACGCGCGTCAGCAGCACTTTCGTCATTTGATCCCCGTAAAAAATGCGATCCGCTTGCCCGGGCGTCTCGACGCTCCAGCTGTCGATCGGCGCATCCCGCAGCGCGGCGTCATAATCGTACAGGCGTCGATACTCTTCGAAGGAAATCGCGGTCGACAGCCCTTTGTTATTGAATTGAATCGGTGCGAACCGGTGGGAGTAAATCGTCAAAAATTGAAAATACGGCCGCGTGACCATCAATCGATTGATGGAATCGTTTACATTTTGATAAGAAACGTATTTTCCACTCGAGGCGTCCGACGCGAGCAGCGCTTGAATTTCGGGCATTAAGAACAAGTAGTTCGCGACTTCCGCGGCGTCCTGCGCGATATAGTCCAGATGGTCCGAGGCGGCGCTCGCCGCGCTTTGCTGCTCCGCCTGCAATTTGGCCGTCATCTCGCCCGCGGCGATCCGGAACGCGTAGGCGCCCGTAGCGGAAATCGTCGCGATCAGCAGCGGCGCGAACCAGAGAAAGATTTTGAGACGAATCGGTACGCGGCGATACCATGCGGGGGAAGCGAAGCGCATCGTGTTGTTCCTTTCTTCGATGGACGACATTATGAATATGATGCTTTTATCATAATCTACCAAGCGGTTTACGGCTAGAAGAAGGGCCGGCGAGCGGGCGAAAACCGAAAGAATATACAAGAAAATCTTAAAATTGCCCTACACGCGGCGAAGGCTCGAGGAAAACGCCGCCGCGCGCCTCATCCGCTCCCCCGTCTGCCAAAAACCATACAAACGAACCTATAAAACGGGTCCTAACGGCAAATCGATGGGACTCCTATAATAAGAGACGTAGACAAACAAACACGAACGAAAGCGGGGATACAGAAATGAACGGATGGAACAAAGCGAAAACCGGCTCGCTCGCGATCGCGGCGGCTATGGCGTTGACTGCGTGCAGCGGCGGAACGGCGGGCGACACGGCGGCTGCGCCGGAGAAGGCGGAGAGCGGCGCGCAGCAGCAGGAGCAGCCGGCGGCCGAGCCGATTACGCTGCGGTTCTTCACGAATAACTCCGACCGCACCGTGGGCCAGGGCAAAATGGAGCAGGAGCTTATCGATCGGTACATGCAGGAAAACCCGAACATTACGATCGAAGTGGAGACGCTCTCCCCGGATCCGCAGTATCAAGACAAAATTAAAGTGTACGCCGCTTCCGAAGGAATGCCGGACATTTTCAGCTCTTGGGGGAACACGAACTTCCTGAAGCCTCTCGTCGACAGCGGCGCCGTCGCGGAAATTTCCAAAGACGACCTCGCCGGCCACGGCTTCGTGGATGCCGCGCTCGATGCGTTCAGCTTCGACGGGAAGCTGTACGGCCTGCCGCGGAACTCGGATTTTTGGGTCATGTATTATAACAAACAAATATTCGCCGACCTCGGCATCGCGGTGCCGCAGACGGAAGCGGATTTCGTGAAAGCGGTCGAAACGCTGAAGGCGAACGACATCGTTCCGATCGCCATGGACGGGCGTGATCCGTGGGTGTCCGGCATTTGGTTCGACACGATGCTGCAGCGCGTATCCGGCACGTGGGAAACGGCTCAGAAGGCGATGGACGGCAGCGGCACGTACGAAGATCCGGCAACGATCGCGGCGGCGGAAAAGCTGCAGCAGTGGGTCGACATCGGCGCCTTCGGGGAAGGGTTCCTGAACCAAGATTACGGCATGGCGAGGAATATGTTCGGTCAAGGCAAAGCGGCGATGTATATGATGGGGAACTGGGAAATGGGCATGGCCGCGGACGAAAACTTCCCGGAAGAGGTGCGGAGCAGCATCGGCGCCTTCGCGCTCCCGGCCGTCGATGGCGGTCAAGGCAAAGCGAGCGATCTGGCGGCATGGTTCGGCGGCGGGTATTCGGTATCGAACGACTCCGCGCATAAAGAAGAGGCGATCGCGTTCCTCAAGTGGATGTTCCAGCCAGACAATTGGGCGAAGGGCGTATGGCAGAACGGCATTACGTTCCCGGCGCAGACGTACGATCAGCTGATGACCGGCAACGAAACGGCGCTTCAACAGGACCTGAGCCGCATCTTTAACGAAGCGACGTCGTACTCCGGCATGCTGGCGCAGGACAAATTTACGGCGGACACGCAAAAGGTGTATTACGACTCGATTCAACAGGTCGCTGTGAAAAGCATCGCGCCGGACGCGTTCGCGAAAGCGATTGCGGACGCGGCGAAGAAGTCGGTAGAAGCCTCGAAATAACACAATCCAAAGACGGGGCGCGCGGGCAACGCTGCGCCCCGCTCATGTCCGGGTGGGATGGTACCATGCATAAGCTGCTAAGCGATCGTAAAACCATCTTTCTGTTGATGGCGCCGGGGGTTCTGCTCGTCTCCTCGCTTATTTTCGTCCCGATCGGGCTGGCGTTTTATTACAGCCTGACGGATTGGAGCGGCGTCGGCGCCTACGCGTTAGTCGGGTTCGATCACTATATCTCGATTTTTACGAACGATCCGATTTTTTGGAGGTCGCTGCGGAACTCGGTGCTGCTCGGGCTCGGATTGACGCTCGTTCAGCATCCGTTTGCGATTTTCGTCGCCATGCTTATTCAATATTGCGGGCGCTACGAGCGATGGCTCCAGGTGTGCATTTTCATCCCGGCCATCATCTCCACCTTCGTCACGACGAAGCTGTGGACCAGCATCTTCGACACTCAATTCGGTTTGTTGAACCGGATGCTCGAAGGGGTCGGACTCGAGGCGTGGCGGCAGGATTGGCTCGGCGATCCGGGCTGGGCGATGGCTTGCATCGTCTTCGTCTGCATGTGGCAAGGGTTCGGCTACGCGTTCCTGCTGTACTTCGCGGGCATCAAAGGCGTCTCGAAGGAGCTGCACGAAGCCGCGATGCTGGACGGCGCCACGCAGCGGCAATGGAATGCGAGGATCGTGCTGCCGCTGCTCGCGCCCGTCATTCGCGTCAATCTGGTGCTCGCGGTCGTCGCCGCGTTCAAGCAGATGGAAACCGTCTATTTGTTGACGGGCGGGGGACCTGCGAACGCCACCCATTTTATGTCGACGTATTTGTATTCGAAGGCGTTCCGCGAGAGCATGTACGGCTACGGCAACGCGATTTCCATCTTGTTGGTCGTCGTTTGTTTGGCCGTCACCGTCCTTATGAACAACGCCATGAACCGGGAAACGGGGGAGAGCGCATGACATCGAAACGGGAAGAGTTGACGCCGCCGTGGGCGACGGCGCCATCGGCGGCCAGGGCGGTATTCGCCGGCTTTATGGCGCTGCTCGCGGCGGCGAACGTATTTCCGCTCATATGGCTGTTCAACTTTTCGCTGCTGAAGAGCGGAGATTTTTTCGGCTCCGACATATTGAAGTGGCCGAACCCGCCGATGTGGAAAAATTACGCGGACGCCTTCGTGAACGCCCGCATCCCGCAGCTGTTCGGCAATAGCGCGCTCATTTCGGCGGCCGCCATCGTGCTAATCGTCGTCTGCGCGGTGCCGATGAGCTACGCGCTGACCCGGATGCGGTGGCGGGGGCGGAAGACGGCGACCGCGCTCGTCATGGCGGGGATGATCGTGCCGATTTATTCGACGCTGCTGCCGAATTTCATCCTGTTTAAGGAAGTCGGCATGCTGAATACGTACGCCTCGTTGATTTTGCCGTACGCCGCGTTCCAGGTGCCGATCAGCATGTACATCCTGACGGGCTTCCTAGAAACCGTTCCGAAGGAGCTGGAAGAAGCGGCCGTCATGGACGGGCTGTCTGTGCCCGGGCTCATTTACCGCATCGTGCTGCCGCTGTTAAAGCCCGCGATCGCCACGGTGGCGGTCATCGCGTTCCTAGCGTGCTGGAACGAATTCATTATGGCGGTCACGTACATCGATACCGACGCGCTGCGCACGCTGCCGTTCGCGGTCGTTTATTTCATGGGCCAATATTCGTCTAACTACGGAGCGCAGTTCGCGGTGCTGGCCATCATTTGCATCCCGTCCATCGCGATGTATTTGGGATTTACGGATCATATCAATCGGGGCATCACCGCAGGCGCGGTGAAAGGGTGAGGGCATCCCTCTCGGCGGCTTTTCGGCTGCGGAGGGATGTTTTTTTTTCTTGTTTTGTTCTGTAAATCGTTATAATTACTATTTACAGATGTGCGGCCTTGAGTTATCATCGTAATCGTCATTAATCGTAATTATTACTATTAAGTCTGGTGGGCACATCCATTATCTTCGGCAAGGAGGAAGGCGGAGCATGGTCGTTCCGAATGATTCTCGTCGGACACAAAGAAAGGGGTTTGCAATGATGATATTCATGAATCGACGTCGTATGTTCAGGGCCAAAGCGCTGCTGGCTCTCGCCTTCGCGTTCGCGGCGGCGGGCTGCGCGGCGCAGGGGGATTCGTCCGAGCAGTCTGCGGCAGGGAGCGCCGAAGGGCGGACGGCCGCGAAAACCGTCACGCTGATGATGCACTATAAGTCGGCGACGCTGGATCCGCATAACGACTACTTGCCGGTTCGCGCGGGCATCGCGGAAACGCTGGTGCGGCTGGACAGCGACCTGACCTTGATAGGCTGGCTGGCGACACAATGGGAAGCTGTCGACGACACGACATGGACGTTCCGCATTCGAGACGGCGTGACGTTCCATGACGGCACTCCGCTTGATGCGGCTGCGGCGAAAGCGTCGCTCGAGAGGGGCATGAGCGTCAGCAAACGATTAGGCGGCCTCGACATCGCCTCGATGGAGGCGGACGGCCAAACGCTGACGATCCGGACGACCGAGCCGAATCCGGCGCTGCCGTCGGAGCTCGTGAACCCGTACGCCGCAATCGTCAGCGTCGCCGCCGAAGCGGCGATGGGCCGGGAAGCGTTCAATTTGCAGCCGATCGGCACCGGGCCGTTCCGAGTGAAACGCTTCGATCCGAACGCGGAGCTTGCGCTCGAACGGTATGAAGGGTACTGGGACGGACCGGCGAAGCTGGACGGCGCGGCGGTCCGATTTAACGAGGACGGCAACGTGCGCGCGCTGGCGCTGCAGTCCGGGGAAGCCGATATCGCTTGGGCGCTGCCCGCGGAAAGCATCGAGACGATTCAAAGCTCCGACCGGCTCCGAGT
The DNA here is from genome assembly GCF_035645195.1 of Paenibacillus sp. Classification (NCBI taxonomy): domain Bacteria; kingdom Bacillati; phylum Bacillota; class Bacilli; order Caryophanales; family Paenibacillaceae; genus Paenibacillus; species Paenibacillus sp. Next base: position 228,383 of record NZ_DASQNA010000033.1, read on the forward strand.
GGATTCGAACGCGAGTCTTCGCGTGCACCTCCTCCTGTACAACCAACGACGCCCGGCCATGAAGGAGCTCGCCGTCCGGAAGGCGCTGCATCTGCTGCTCGACCGCGAAAGCGCGGCGAACGACATTATGCTCGGGCATGCGGCGCCGGCCAACGGGCCGTTCCATCCGGGGCTTCCTTTCGGCAGCGATGCGCCGGCGCCGGCGCATAACATCGAAGAGGCGAAACGGCTGCTCGCGGAAGCCGGCTATACGCCGGATGCGAACGGCATGTTGTCGAAGGCGGGAGAGCGGCTGTCTCTCGAGCTGATTACATACGCCGCTCGGCCGGAGCTGCCGCTCATCGCGCAGCTGCTCCAGTCCGACGCGGCGAAGGCGGGGATCGACATCCGGATCCGTAGCGCGGAGGATGTCGACAATTATTTGAGCGAGAACAATGACTGGGATCTCGCGACATACAGCAATCTAACGGCCCCTCGGGGGGATGGGGGATATTTCCTGCATGCCGCGCTGATGCCCGGCGGACCGCTGAACGTCGGCGGCATCGACATCCCGGAGCTGAACGAGCTCGTCGCCGAGCTGGATCGGGAAAACGATGCGGACGGTCGAAACCGGCTGATTCGGCAGGCGGTCGATATCATCGGACGAGAGGTGCCGCATAGTTACGCGGTCTATCCGAACTTAATTACCGGCGTGAACGAACGCGTCGTCGATTGGCGGCTCGGCCGGGAAGAATATTACATTCTCGATCATCGGATGGATGTGAAGTGACGTGGTCCGCTTTATCGTGAGACGCGTCTTGCAATTGTGCATCGTTTCTTTTCTGCTGTCGGCCGCGACGTTCGCCTTGATGAAGATGGCGCCGGGCGACCCGGTCAGAGCGATTTTGAAGCCCGACGAATTCGTCGTCACGGCGGAAGCGGAAGCCGAGCTGCGGCGCTCGCTCGGGTTGGATCAGCCGGTCGCGCTCCAGTACGTCCGGTGGCTCGGGAAGGTCGTCCGGTTCGACCTCGGCGTCTCCCATGTAACGGGCAGGCCGGTCGCCGAGCTGCTGCTCGACCGACTGCCCGTTACGCTGCAGCTGACAGGGGGCGCGCTGCTCGTTATGGCGGCGATCGCCTTCCCGCTCGGCGTCGCGGCGGCGCGCGGTTCCGGGGGCTTCGTCGATCATGCGAGCCGGCTGCTGGCGACGCTGGGCGCGTCGATCCCGAATTTTTTGCTGGGGCTGCTGCTCATCTACGCGTTCTCCTTCCGATTAGGCTGGCTGCCCTCCATGGGAACCGGCACCGCCGTGCATCTGATTTTGCCCTCGGCGACGCTCGGTCTCGCCTTCGCGGCGATCTACGCGCGGGTGCTTCGTTCGGGGCTGCTGGAAAGCCTGTCTCAGGATTACGTGCGGGCGGCTCGGGCGAGAGGGCTGAGCGAGCGCCGCATCGTCTGGCGCATCGCGATGCGCGGCGCGCTGCCGCCCGTCGTCACGCTGTTCGGGATGAACATCGGCGCGCTGCTGGGCGGTTCCGTCGTCGTCGAGGTCATGTTTTCGCAGCCGGGCCTCGGCAGTTTGGCGGTAGGTTCGATTTTAAGCCGGGACTACCCGGTCATCCAAGGGTATGTTCTGTTCACGGGGATGGGCGTCATCGCCGTGAACGCGGCGGTCGATTTGGCGTACCGGCGGATCGATCCGCGCATCCGGTTGTCCGAGGAGGGGGGGCCCGTATGAACGCCATGCGCCGTCCGCTTACGCTCGCCGGCGTCATCCTGCTCGGCTTCGTTCTGCTCGCCAGCGTATTCGGCCCGCACCTCACCGGCAACGACCCGGTGACCGTCAACATGGCGGAGCGGCTGCAGCCGCCGAGCCTTCAATATCCGCTCGGGACGGACGCGATGGGCCGCTGTCTGTTCACGAGGCTGGCCGTCGGCGGGCAGTATACGCTCGGCATCACGGCGGCGGTCGTCGCCGCGATCGTGCTGCTCGGCATTCCGCTCGGGCTCTTCTCGGGGTACAAAGGCGGCCGAATCGACGCCATCGTCATGCGGGCGGTCGACGGGATTACCGCGCTGCCGGAATTTATTTTGGCGATCGCGGCGGCGGGCTTTCTCGGAGCGAGCCTCGGGCATGTGGTCATCGCCATCGTCGCCGTGAAGTGGACCGGTTACGCGAGAATCGCCCGCAGCGTCGCCCTTGCGGAGAGAGACAAGGAGTACGTTCTCGCCGCACGCGTCGCGGGCAGCGGACCCGTAAAGATCGTGTTCCGACATTTGGCGCCGCACATCGTTCCGCCGCTGCTCGTGCTGGCTGCGGTCGACGTCGGCAAAGTGATGCTGTCCATCGCGGCGCTGTCGTATCTCGGACTTGGGGCGCAGCCGCCGATGCCGGAATGGGGAGCGATGCTGAACGAAGGAAGAACGTATTTCCAATCCGTGCCGGCCTTGATGCTTCTGCCGGGAGCCGCGATCATGCTCGCGGCGGCGGCGTGCAATTTGATCGGCGACGGGCTGCGGGATACGCTCGACGTCCAGCGGACGTAACGAAACCGTTTTGTTCGGGAAGGGGGAAACACGATGTTGACTGCAGCCGGACAGGAGCACGCGCCGGCGCTGCGCATCCGCGGGCTTCGCATCGCCGCGAAGGCGCGCAGCCGCGGGGGCGGCGCCTGCAAGCCCGTCGTTAGGCATCTTGATCTCGACATCCGCGCGGGGGAGATGGTCGCCCTCGTCGGGGAAAGCGGCAGCGGGAAAAGCGTGACGGCGTCCGCGATCGCCGGTCTGCTGCCGAACGCGCTGTCCGTCGAGGCGGGCAGCGTGCAGGTGCGGGGCAAAGAGGTGACTGCGATGGGCGAGAAGGAGCTGCGCGGGCTTCGAGGATCGGAAGTCGGATACGTCTTCCAGAATTACCAAGGGAGCTTCTCGCCGTTCGCTGCCGTCGGGGCGCAGATGGCGGAGGCGTACCGCCTTCGCCGGCAGTGCAGCCGCCGCGAATCGCGCGATGCCGCGATGGCGTGGCTGGAACGAGTACAACTCCCCGCGGATCGCGCGTTTCGAAGCTACCCGTTCCAGCTGAGCGGCGGGCAGCTGCAGCGGGCCTCTTTGGCCGCCGCGCTCCTGCTCGGGCCGCCGCTGATCGTGGCGGACGAACCGACGACCGCGCTCGACGCGGTGACGGGCGAGCATATCCTCGAGCTGCTTGAGCGGCTGCGGCGCGAGACCGGGTGCGCGGTGCTGTTGATTTCCCATGACCTCAGCCATGTGTTCCGTTACGCGGACCGAACGACGGTCATGTATGGCGGCGCCGTGCTGGAATCGGGGCCGACGGCCGACGTTCGCCGGCGGCCGCTGCACCCTTATACGAAACTGCTGCTCGAGGCGAAGCCGCCGCTCGCGGGCGCGCGTCCGGCATGGCTGCCGGTCATTCCCGGCGAGCCGGGCGCCGTCGCCCCGCGGGGCTGCCCGTTCGCGCTCCGATGCGAGCGTCGTTCCGAAGCGTGCGACGCGCCGCCGCCGCTCTCGGCGACTTCGGGCGGCCATGCCGCCGCCTGCCATCATCCCGCCTGGGAAGGAGGGGACGGCGATGGAGCCGCTGCTGCGGATCGAGCGGATTTCGAAGTCGTATACGCCTGACGCGCGCGCGCTGTCGGATATCTCCCTTACGGTCGGGCGGGGCGAATGCGTCGGCATCGTCGGGGAAAGCGGCAGCGGGAAGAGTACGCTGGCCAAGATCATCCTCGGTCTTGCAGCTCCGGATTCGGGAGACGTCTATTTGAACGAGAGATCGATGCTGCACGCGAAACGGCGGGAGCGCAAGACGCTGCGCAAAGACGTGCAGGTCGTCTTCCAAGACCCGAACGCGTCTTTGAATTCGAAGCTGCCGGTGTGGAGAACGGTCGTCGAACCGCTCGAGAACTACCCGGACTCGGTGCCCGCGGCGCTCATCGCGGCGGGCCGAACGAAGCGCGATTGGGCCGCCGCGCTGCTGCGGCAGGTCGGACTGCCGGAAGCGATGCTCGACCGGTACCCCCGCCAATTAAGCGGCGGCCAGAAGCAGCGGGTCGCGATCGCGAGAGCGATCGGCCTGCATCCGAAGCTGCTCGTTTGCGACGAACCGACCTCCGGTTTGGACGTGTCCGTACAGGCGCAAATTTTGAATTTGCTGAAGGAGCTTAGAATGAAGCACGGGCTTTCCTGCTTGCTGATCTCACATGACTTGGCGGCGGTCCGCTTCCTGGCCGATCGGGTGGCCGTGCTGCGGGGCGGCGTCATCGTCGACAGGTTTCCCGCGGAGCGTCTGCTGGCGCCCGAGCGGCATGAATACACCCGCCGGCTGGCGGAAGCGGCGCAATAAGCCGCGGAAAGGAAGATGTACATGACCGAACGAACGAACCAACCGATCCCCGTTACCGTCCTTAGCGGCTATCTCGGCTCCGGGAAAACGACGCTGCTGAACCATGTCCTGCATAACCGAGACGGCCTCAAGGTTGCGGTGATCGTTAACGATATGAGCGAAGTTAATATCGACGCGGCTTTGGTAGGCCGCGAGGGGCAGCTGTCCCGTACCGAGGAGAAGCTCGTGGAGCTGTCCAACGGCTGCATCTGCTGCACGCTGCGGGACGATCTGCTGAAGGAAGTCGAGCGGCTCGCCAAGGACGGCGCCTACGACTATATTTTGATCGAATCGACCGGCATCGGCGAGCCGATCCCGGTCGCGCAGACGTTCGCGTACGCGGACGACGATTCCGGCATCGATCTTTCTCGGTATGCTTCGCTGGACTGTATGGTGACGGTCGTGGACGCCTATCGGTTTTGGCACGATTTCGCGTCCGGCGACAGCTTGCTCGACCGGAAGCAGGCGCTCGGCGAGGACGACGCGCGCGAGGTCGTCGACCTCCTCATCGATCAAATCGAGTTTTGCGACGTGCTCGTGCTCAATAAGTGCGATCTCGTCGACGAGGAGGAGCTGCGCAAGCTCGAAGGGGTGCTCCGCGCGCTGCAGCCGACCGCGAAGCTCGTTCGATCGAGCTTCGGGAAGGTACCGCCCGGCGAAATTTTGCACACGGGTCTGTTCGATTTCGAATCGGCGAGCCGCTCCGCCGGCTGGATTCGGGAGTTGAACGCTCCGGCCCACACCCCAGAGACGGAGGAATACGGGATCGGTTCCTTCGTCTATCGGCGAAGAAGGCCGTTCCACCCGAAGCGATTGATGGCGTTCCTTGCCGATTGGCCGGCGGAGATCGTCCGGGCCAAGGGAATCGTGTGGATCGCGAGCCGCAGCGATACGGCGGGGCTGATCAGCCAGGCGGGGCCGTCGATTCAGTTCGGGCCTTCCGGCCGATGGCTGGCTTCGCTGCCGGACGCGGAGCTCCGGACGCTGCGCGAGGAGGAGCCGGAGCTGTTCGACGGCTGGCACGAACCTTGGGGCGACCGCATCAATGAAGTCGTATTTATCGGCATCGGCGTGGATCGCGCCGCGCTTGAGAGCGCGTTGGACGACTGTTTGCTGACGGAACGAGAGATGGCGGCGGATTGGTCCGCGCTGCCGGATCCGCTGCCGGCGTGGCCGTCGCTGTCCGAGCCGGCGGCGCCATGACCCGGCCGCTCTCCGCGGGCTTGGCGAGAGTGTACGCGTTGGCCGCGCTCTTCTTTACGGCGAACGCCGTGTTGACGGTCGCCATCCCGCTTCAGGCGGCGGATCGAGGCGTTGCGGAAGGCGAAATCGGCGTCATGATGGGCATCTACATGTTCGTCTGCATGCTGCTGCGGCCGTGGGCCGGGCAGCTGACGGCGCGCCACGGCGTCGCGGCCGTCATGCGCGCGCTGCTGGCGGGCCATGCGGCGGCGATGCTCGTCTACGTCGTCTTCGGCGTCGACGGCATGTACGTCGTGCGGGCGCTGCAGGGCGCGACGACCGCGTTCTTCTCGATGGCGATGCAGATCGGCATCGGGCAGCTGCTGCGGGACGAAGACCGCGGGCAGGGCATGTCGATGTATTCCTTGTCGACGGTCGTTCCGAGCCTGTACGGCCCGGCCGTCGCGCTCGCGTTGTGGGAGCGGGGCGACCCCGTAACGTTGGCCGCGGTCGTCGCCGCGCTCGGCGTCGTTCCCATGCTGCTGCTGTACCGGTCGCCGCTGCCGCGCGCCAAGCCGGAGGAGGAGGAGGCGCTACCTGCAGCGGCAGGCGGCAGGCGTGCGGCATGGCGAACGGTACGCGGGCATACCGAGCTGCGTCTCGCCGCGGTCGTCATGCTGGCCGGCTCGTGCGTATTCGGCGCGATTTCCGCATTTCTGCCGCTGTACATGGTGACGACGGGACTGGGGAGCGCCGCGCTCTACTTGTTCCTGCAGGCGGCGGTCGTCGTCGTCAGCCGGTTTGCGCTGCGCCGGGCGATTCCTTCCGACGGCCGCTGGCATGCGGGCTTCGTCGCGTCGGTGCTGACGTGCTCCGCCGCGGGGACGGCGCTGCTGGCCGTCATGCCCGCGCTCGGCGGTTTTCTGTACGCGGCGGCGCTGTTCAACGGCATCGCCGCGGCGCTGCTGTACCCGACGCTTGCGACTTACATGTCGTTCGCCATCCCGAAAGCGAGCAAGCCTGCGCTCTACGGCGTATTCCTTGGCTGCTACGACTTCGGCTTCGCGTTCGGCGGCTTCGCGATGGGCTTCGTCGTGGAAGCTTCCTCCTACGCCGCCATGTTCGGAGCGTGCTCGCTCCTGGCGCTGTTTGCCGCGGCCGCGGCCGTTCGCGGGCGCTCGAAAGCATCGTCCGCCGAGAAGGAGGTTGCCGCGTAAGGCACTTCCGATTACAATGGACAGGGAAAATGTGGAATCAGGGGAGGGAGCGGATGGACGCAATCATCGTGGTGCTGCTGCTGGTCATCGTCGGGCTGCTGGCACGCATCAACTCGAAATTGCCCGGCGGGCGCGATCTCGCCCAAGAAGCGATGGAACGCTATTATCAAGAAAAGGCGGAGCGGGAGCGGCAGAGTCGGAAAAATACGCTATAGCGGAGGCTTGCGTTTTTTCATATGAGCGAAAATTTCGCTGCCTAGGCGGTCCGCGATGGCAAGAAAGGCGTCCGCGACGACCGGATCGAACTGGGCGTTTTTTTGCCTGCGAATTTCTTCGATCACGTCGCTTATATCCAGCGCATTGCGGTATACCCGGTCGGACGTCATCGCGTCGAACGTATCCGCAACGGCCATGATGCGCGCCGGGAGCGGAATTTGCTCGCCCTTCAAGCCGTCCGGGTACCCTTTGCCGTCGTACCGTTCGTGATGCGACCGCACCATGTCGAGCACGCCGTTTTTCCGAAACTCGTCGATGTGCTGCAGCGTATGGTAGCCGACAACCGGATGCTCCTTGATATGGGCGAATTCGTCGTTCGTCAGCTTGCCGTTTTTGAACAGGACGCTCTCCGCGACGCCGATTTTCCCGATATCGTGCAGCAAGCCGCCGATATAAATCGACTGGCGAACGTTAGGCGGCAGCCGTAATTCTTCCGCGATCATCAGCGCATAGCGCGCGACGTGCTCCGAATGGGATGCGGTGTTCGTATCCCGCGAATCGATCGTCTTCGCAAGCGCGGTGATCATCTCCAGCGTTTTCGTTTTCGTCTGCAGGTAGTTTCTGGTCAATCCGGCGGCGACGAAAGCGATGATCAAATAAATAATTCCGAGCAGCAGCAGCGTGAGCGGATGCGGCATCCCTTGCGAATGCGTAAACCAGCATCGGACGAAGACGAGCAGCGACGTGCAGGCGACGAAAAACGAAGGGGATTTGTCCCAAAAGCCTAACCCGAGAAAGATCGGGGCGATCAAATAAAGCGGGTACAGCTCCGGGCCGGACGGATCCGCGATAGTAATGAGCAACGGCGTAATCGTCAAAATGGCGAGAAAGCCGACGCGGTATTTAAACGTATGGTCCAACGACAATGTAAACAACGAGGTCAACGCTTTGCGCATGCGGGGTACCTTCCGTTTCCTACAATGGATAAAAATGGATTATACTAACCTTCCACATCTTTAGCTTTTTTATGCATTGTCCCATTTTTCGGGTTTTCCTCCCTTTGCCAATTGAAGTATAATCGCTTCGAACGGAAGAAGATTCCGAGTTAGTGAAGGAAGTTATGTTTCCGTACGTTTGCGAAAATAAAGGAGGAGTACCGTGAATTTTCAGCCGCTGGAGCAATTTCTCGATCGCATTACGTCCTGGCGCATCCCGTGGGCGGATTGCTTAGTGATGCATCGCAATGAAATCGTTTTCCGTCATCGGTCCGGCGTGTTGGACGTCGAGACCCGCACGCCGATCGACGAAGGACGCATCTTCCATCTGTACTCGTTAACGAAAATTTTGACGTGCGTCGCGGGTTTGCAATTATATGAAAAGGGAGCCTATCTGCTGTCCGACCCGGTGTCGGATGTCTTGCCGGAGTTTGCGAACGTGCAAGTTCGCAAGCCGCTGGGCAACGGGGAATTCGCCTTAGAACCGGCGGCGAGGCCGATCACGGTGCGCGATCTGTTCGCGATGACGGCCGGGTTTTCTTACGATTTCGGGGCGCCGCCGATCCGGGAAGCGGTCGAACGGGCGAACGGCGCGGCTACGACTCGGGACATCGCGAGGGGAATCGCGCAGGTGCCGCTGTTGTTCGAACCCGGGACTCGGTGGAACTACAGCCTCTGCCACGACGTGCTGGCCGCCTTCATCGAGGCGGTGGACGGCCGAAGCTTCGGCGCGTACGTGAGAGAAGAAATTACCGGTCCGCTCGGGATGAAGGACACAGGCTTCGCGCTGACGGAGAATCAGCGGTCCCGCCTCGCCCCGCAATATACGTTCGATGACGCCCGCGGCGTCCCCGTCCGCAAAGACGGGAACGGGTTTACCTTGTCGCCGGCGTTCGAGAGCGGCGGCGCGGGATTGTATTCGACGGTCGACGATTACGCCCTCTTCCTGAACGCGCTGACGAACCGCGGGACGAGCGCCGACGGCGTGCGTATCTTGTCGCCGGCGTCGGTCGAGTTGATGCGGACGGACCATCTGACCGAGGAGATGCGCGACGACTTCTCGAGGATCCCGCTGCCGGGGTACGGTTTCGGTCTGGGCGTGAGGACGCATATTTCGAAAGCGAAGAGCGGATCGCTTAGTCCGATCGGCGAATTCGGCTGGAGCGGCGCGGCGGGCTGCCTTGCGATCATCGACCCGGAAACGCAGCTGACCGTTATGTATGCGCAGCATATGTTGAACAATCAGGAGACGTACGTGCATCCGAGATTGAAGAATATCGTATATGCGTGTTTATGATACCGCTCTTTGGAACCCCGCGATGTGCATCGCGGGGTTTCGACTGTGCGGCGCATGGTGGGATTCGCCTCCTGTTGGCTTTCACGGCGCCGTGCGGCGCGTTATGGGAAGACGGTACGTGCCCGGCTGCTGATGCTCACGGCGGCGCGCGGCGCGTTATGGGAAGGCAGTATGCAAAAGAAGGGCAGGGTGTTGTCTTCTTATGTGTACAGGCTTCCTATAACAGCCCCGGCTGCTGACGCTCACGGCGGCGCGCGGCGCGTTATGGGAAGGAAGTATGCAAAAGAAAGGCAGGGTGGTGTCTTTTTAAGTGTACAGGCTTCCTATAACAGCCCCGGCTGCTGACGCTCACGGCGCCGTGCGGCGCGTGATGGGAAGGCAGTATGCAAAAGAAGGGCAGGGTGTTGTCTTCTTATGTGCACAAGCTTCCCATAACAGCCCCGGCCGCCGACGCTCACGGCGCGGTGCGGTGAGCTATGGGAAGGCGGTACGGGCCCGGCCGCCGAATATGTACCTAGTAAACCCGCGACTTGCGGATTTTTTCATGGTCCGCCGTTTCCAATTGGGAGAAAAATTTCTGTCATACCTCCAATTCTGGAGAAATATGCTTTTTTTAAACAATGGACATCTACGACCAAACTTTCCATTCCAATCCAAAAACGGAAGGATGATGGTGCATTGATCAAGTCCAAAAAGCCGTTATTGTCGGGAGCGCTGGCATGCTTCATGCTGCTCCTCGCCGCGTGCGGCGGCGGCGCGCCCGCGCCTGAACCGTCGAAGCCGCCTGCATCGACGAATGAGCCGGCGAAGCAGGAAGGGACGGACGAAGCCAAGCCTCAAGAGAACATTACGCTGGAATTTTGGACGATCGCGCTGCAGCCTACGTTTAACGACTATTTCCACGAATTGATCGCCGCGTACGAAGCGGAGCACCCGAACGTCAAGATCGATTGGCAGGATTACCCGTTCGACGCCGTCCAAACGAAGCTGCTCGCCACGGCGGCCGGCGGCGGTGCGCCCGACGTCGTCAACCTGAACACGGAGATCGCGAACCAAATGGCGTCCAAAGGAGCGCTTGCGGATTTGAAGCAGTACGTGAGCGAGGAGGCGCAAGCCGCTTACTTCGAAGGCATCTTCAATTCCACAGTGATGGACGGCAAGGCGTACGCGCTGCCGTGGTATACGGCGACGCAGGTGCTGTTCATGAACAAGACGCTGGTGGAGCAGGCGGGGCTCGATCCGGCGAAGCCGCCGCAGACGCGCGCGGAGCTGCATCAATGGGCGCGCACCATCAAAGAGAAAACCGGCGCGGCCGGCTATGCGACGGAATTTTTGGCAAGGCATTTGGCGAGCGAAGGCGTAGCGATTCTGAACGAAGATCGGACGGCGGCCGCCTTTAATACGCCGGAAGCCGCAGCCGTACTCCAAGAAATGAAGCAGCTGATCGACGAGGGCATCATCATGAAGGAATCCGCGAAATTCGATCAGCAGGTGCAGTATTTCGCTAGCGAACAGGTCGCGTTCGCGCTGACCGGGTCGACGTTCATCAACCGAATCAAAACCGCAGCCCCGGACATTTACAACAACACCATCGCGGTACCGCTCCCTCCCGGCAAAGGCAACATTAGCTTCTCCAACTCGATGAACATCGTCGTGCCGAAAGGGTCCAGCCATCCGCAAGAAGCGGCCGATTTCGCGGCGTTCCTGACGAACGCGGACAATCAGTTGGCGTTCTCGAAGGTCGCCAACACGTTGCCGTCGACGAAGTCGTCGATCGAGGACCCGTTCTTCACGGAGTCGGACAATTCGCTCGAAGCGCAGGCGAAGCTCGCGTCCGTCGCGGGGCTCAAAATCGCCGACGAATATTCCCTTGGCGTGCCGAGCGTACAGGATATCAACTCGGCGATCGCGCGCGGCATGCAGCGCATCTTCCTCGACGGCAGCGACATCCAGACGACGCTTGCCGAAACCGCGGAAGAAGTCGACGGCTTGCTGAAAGCGGCGCAGTAATCCTACGTTTGGAGGCGATGGAATGAGAACCAGAGGATGGAAAACGGCGATCTGCTGGATCGCCTTGCTTCTCGCGATGGCCGTTCCGACGCAAGCGTTCGCGGCGAACGACACGTCGAGACATCATGTGCTGGACAACATCATCAACGCCAAAGGACTGAAGGGAAATATTTTGTGGTACGACTTGGCCGCGAATTTAAGTCGACTGAACAGCCGTGAAGCGGTCGAGGCGATGCTGGACAAAACGAAGCAGGCGAACATCGACACGATCGTGCTCGACGTCAAAAACTACACGGGTTACGTCGCTTACCAGAGCGCCTACGCGCCGCATATCAGCACGTCCAAAATCCCGAGCTATCAAGGCTATTTCGCGCCAGGTTACGACCTGCTCCAGGTCGTGCTGGAGGAAGCCCGCGAACGCGGAATCCGGGTGCATGCGGCCGTCAACGTGTTCTCTGAAGGGAGCAACGATTTCAAAGACGGACCGGCGTTCGCGCATCCGGAGTGGCAGTCCCACTTCTACTACGCGACGCAGGTCGTCGCGGCGCCGGACGGCAGCGCGTACGATTTGTTCGGCGTCGACGTCGTCCGAGGCACGAACGCGCTCGTCAAATATACGCCGAGCTACACCGGATCGCCGCGCGTGAATCAATGGGGAGCCGAAGCGGTCGTCGTGGGCGATACAGTCACGACAATCATCGACAGCGCGACGACAGGTCAAATCGCCGCCGTTCCCGCGGATGGCTATGTGCTCTCCGGTCACGGGCTCGCGCGGACTTGGATTCTCGAACATCTTAAGGTGGGGGATAAGGTCGATACGACCGGTTCGAAAACGCAAATCGTGCCGGCGAACCAATACCCGACGTTCTCCACGTTCGTCAATCCGCTGTACCCGGAAGTGCGCGAGTACGAATTGAACATCATCCGGGAGCTCGCGACGAAGTACGACGTGGACGGCATCGTGCTCGACCGAGCCCGCTATTCCAACATTTACGCCGATTTTAGCGATCTCAGCCGCCAAGCGTTCGAGCAATATATCGGAGCGCAGGTGCAGCAGTGGCCCGCGGACATTTTCACGATCACGTTCACCGAGGACGGGAAAGAAATCGTTCCGGGACCGCTCTATCAGAAATGGATCGAATGGCGCGCGCACAATATTTTTAACTTCTTCTATGAAGCGAAAACGCTCGTCAAATCGATCGACGAGACGCTCGATTTCAGCACCTACGTCGGCTCGTGGTATCCGTACTACTACAACGAGGGCGTGAACTGGGGCAGCCAAGACTATTACCCGGACGAACCGTGGGCGAGCCCGGATTATCACAAGTACGGGTATGCCGACATGCTCGACTTCATTCAAACGGGACTGTACTACACGGACATCACGGAGCAAGAAGCGATCGAGGCCGGCAATCCGGAATGGATGAGCGTCGAGGGCGGCGCGAATCAAAGCACGGAAGCGGTGAACGAAGCGACGTTCGTCTACGGAAGCCTCTACTTGCTTCAGTATCAGCATGACCCCGAGCGATTCCGCGAGGCGATCCGCACGACGCTCGACAATACGCACGGCATCATGATCTTCGATCTCGTCTATCTCGAATGGTACGACTGGTGGCACATCTTGGAGGAAGAACTGAAGAAATCGCATGCGCCGCACGAAAATCCGGGCCTCAGCAGGCAAACCGAAGCGGAGTAGGCGGCGAGGGAGCGACCGGGAAAGGCTGCATTCCGCGCGGCCTTTCCTTGGCTTTCGAACGTTCGAACGAAAGGGGGAGAATGCATTGCGAGCGGCGAGACGGCTTTCTTTCGAATCGATGACCGCGTGGGCGTTCATGGCGCCTGGGCTTACGGTGATCGCCATATTTGTCGTGTGGCCGATTGTGTACAGCGTTCCGCTCTCATTAACGAACTATTCCGTCATCGGGGATACGTCGTTCGTCGGCCTCGGCAACTTCGCGCGCGCCTTCGAAGACCGGAATTTTCTCGCATCGCTCTGGAATTCAGTGCTGTACATCTTGGTCGTGCCGTTCATTCAAATGTTCTCGATTCTCATGGCGATCCTCGTCAACAGCAAACTGCCCGGGATCCAAGCGTTCCGCACCGCTTATTACATCCCGGTCGTCACGTCCATGGTCGCGGTCGCGATCGCGATCATTTGGCATTGGCTGCTCAGCAACAATGGCATCGTTAACTACGTGCTGCTCTCGCTCGGCGTCATCGACCGGAAAATCGGCTGGCTGTCGAACAGCGATACCGCGTTGTTCGTGCTGATGTTCATTACGATGTGGAAAGGGCTCGGGTATTACATGATGCTGTACTTGGCCGGACTGCAGTCGATTCCGGCGGAGCTGTACGAAGCGGCGAAAATCGACGGCGGCAGCCTGCGCCAAGTGATCGCGAACATTACGATTCCGCTGCTGCGGCCGTACGTGCTGTTCTGCAGCTTGATCTCGTTGATGGGCGCCATCCGCGTTTTCGACGAAATGTTCATTTTAACGGACGGCGGACCGGGAACGTCGACGCTGACGTCCAGCTTGTACATTTATCAGCAGGGCATCGAGCAGTTCAATTTCGGCTACGCCTCCGCGCTCGGGCTTATCGTCAGCGTCGTGGTCGGCGCGCTCAGCGTCCTTGTATTTAAGATCAACCGAAAAGGCGGTGTGCATCCGTATTGATCCGTACCGTATATACGACGAATCGCCGCAGGGCGACGGTCGCGAAGACGTGGAAACGCGCGTCGGGATACGCGATCGGATATACGCTGCTGCTCGCGCTGGCCGTTTTTCTGATGGGTCCGTTCTTGTGGATGCTGAGCGCTTCGCTGATGCCCGGGAAAAACATTTTCACCTTTCCGCCGACGATCGTGCCGACGTTCATCGATTTCGCTAACTACGTCGAGGTTTGGAATTTTATGAACTTCCCTCGCTATATCGGCAATACGCTGATCATTACGTCGCTCGGCATCGCCAGCAACGTCTTGCTGTCGTGCCTAACGGCGTACCCGCTCGCCAAGCTTCGGTTCCGCGGCCGGGGCGTCGTCTTCGCGATACTCGTTTCGACGATGATCATCCCGTCGTCCACCGCGATGGTCGTTCATTACGTCACGCTGCGCGCCTTCGGTCTGCTTGATACGTTCGTCGGCGTCGTCCTTCCTTCCGCGGTGTCGGTGTTTAATATTTTTTTCATGCGTCAAACGTTTTTGGGCGTACCCGACGAGCTTCGCGAATCCGGCAAAATCGACGGAGCCTCGGAATTCCGTATTTGGTGGCAGCTCATGCTGCCGCTCGTGAAGCCCGGGATCGCGGTCATCGTCCTGCTGGAGATGATGGCGTTCTGGAACAATTTCCTGTGGCCGATGGTCGTGCTGGGCGATCCGGAGCAGTATCCGATCGCGTCCGCCTTGACGTATTTGAACGGGCAATTTTCGTATAACTTCGGTTGGATCGCCGCCGGGACGATTTTGTCGGTCATTCCGATCATCGCGGTGTTCTTGTTTACGCAGCGTTATTACATGGAAGGCATGGCCGGCGCGTTGAAAGGGTGAGGCAGACCGGCAGAGGGGGGCTAAGGATGCTGTCGGGGGCGAAAATCGTATACGTGCCGTTGGACGAACGGCCTTGCAATTACGAATTTCCGTATTTGTTGGGAAAATGCGCCGGGCTGTCTCTCGTCCGCCCCGGGATTGATCTGATGGGGCGGAAAAAGATTCCGGCCGACGTCGACGCGCTGTGGGCATGGCTCGAGCGGGAATGCGCCGACGCGGACGGGGCGATCCTGTCGCTCGATACGCTGCTGTACGGCGGGCTCGTTCCTTCCCGCCTCCACCGGCTGAGCGCGGAGGCATGCGCCGGACGGCTGACAAGATTGCGCGAACTGAAACGCCGCAATCCGCGGCTAACGCTGTTCGCGATTCACCTCATTATGAGGTGCCCGCAATATTCGAGCTCGGACGAGGAGCCCGACTATTACGAGCATTATGGGCGCGAGCTGTTCCGCAAAGGATATCTCGCGCATCGCCGGGAGCTCGGCATCGCGGACGAGGCCGAGCTTGCGGAGCTGGCCGCCGTCGAAGCGGCTCTGCCCCGTGCCGTCGAGGACGACTATCTCGGACGCCGGGCGATCAACGTCGAGGCGAATCGAGCAGCGCTCGCGTACGTGGAGGAAGGCGTCATCGATTTTCTCGCCATTCCGCAGGACGACGCCGCGCCGTACGGCTGGACGGCGAAGGACCAGCAGCGCGTCCGCGAGGAGATCGGAAGGCGGAACGCGGAGCTGCGCGCGTTGATGTATCCGGGCGCGGACGAGGCGGGCTGCACGCTGCTCGCCCGCATGATCAACCGGATCTGCGGCGCGATGCCTCTCGTATATCCGCGGATGTCGGGAGCGGGATCGCCGTTCGTGACGCCGCTGTACGAAGACCGGCCGCTGTTCGAGAGCGTGAAGCTGCACATCCTTGCGGCCGGCGGACAGACGGCGGCGTCGGCGCAGGAGGCCGATCTGCTGCTGCTCGTCAACGCGCCGGGCGCCGAGATGGCCGAATCGAACGTGCAGGACCGTCCGTCCGCGGCCTATCAAGTGCTTCGCAACGCTGTCGAACTGGTAGAGTTCGGAGCTTTCGCGATGCGCCGGTTCGGCAAGCCGGTCGCGGTCGCCGACGTCGCGTACGCCAACGGAGGCGACCTGCAGCTGCTGAAGCTGCTCCGGCAGCAAGGCGTCCTGTTCGACCTTGCCGGCTACGCGGGGTGGAACACGAGCTCGAACAGTCTCGGGACGGCGATCGCGCAGCTGATGATGTACGGGCTTTTCGGCCGAACGGAGGCGCATCTAGATTTTCTGGCGCTGCGGTTCGCGGAGGATTTCGGTTATTGCGCCGTAGTTCGCAAGGCGATGGCGGAAGGACCGATCCCGGAGATGGGGATGTCTTATTTCGCTGTCGACGGCCCGCGCGGGCGTGCGGCGGAGATGGCAAAGGAACGGCTGCGGCGGTTCGTTCAAGCGTATGTCGATACCGATGCGATGCGCGTTGAAATCGTGGATGTGTATATGCCGTGGAGCCGGATGTTCGAAGCGGGGATGACAGCGAAAGCGGTATTACGTAACGAATAGGGTGACGCGGATGAAAGTGACCGAGCTAGTGAAACACGGCATTATCGTATCTTGCCAGGCGCTCCCTCATGAGCCGTTGTACGGCTCGGAAACGATGGCGAAGATGGCCAAAGCCGCGGAGCAAGGCGGCGCCGTTGCGATCCGCGCCAATACGAAGGCAGATATCGTCCGAATCAAGCGGACGGTGTCGCTCCCGGTGATCGGGATCGTCAAACGCGAGTACGCCGGGTCGGACGTGTACATTACGCCGACGACAACAGAAGTAGATGAGTTGGTTGAGGCGGGAGCGGACATGATCGCTTTCGACGCCACGCCGCGCCCCCGGCCGGACGGATGCACGCTGGAGGAATTGGTGCTCTATATGAAAGAACGCGGCCTCCCGGCGATAGCCGACATCTCGACGCTCGAAGAAGCGGCGTATGCCGAGTCGCTCGGCGTCGCCGCCGTCGCGACGACGTTGTCGGGCTATACGCCGTATTCCCCGCGGCGGACCGATCCGGACTTCGAACTGGTCGCGCAGGCGGCCCGCCGTCTGCGCATCCCGGTATTCGCCGAAGGGCGCGTGAGCGAGCCGGCGCACGTCTCGCGGCTGCTGGGGCTTGGGGCGCATTGCGTCGTCGTCGGCGGCGCCATCACCCGTCCGCAGCTCATCACGCATCGGTTCGTCGCCGCGGCCAAACAAGGGAGCGTAAGGACGCATGGACATCAAGCTGAGAGTTAACACGAACTACCCGTCGTTCACGAAGTCGGAACGGAAAGTGGCTGACAGCCTGCTGGAACGCGCGGACGATATCATTTTTTACTCGGTGACAGAATTCGCGGACGTCTCCGGCGTCGGCGAGACGACCGTGATGCGGTTTTGCCGCAAAATCGGGTTTAAGGGCTATCAAGACTTCAAGCTGGCGCTCGCGCAAGACGTGAGCGCCCGGAGAACCGAGACGGACGTTCCGGATTCGGCGGATTTCGCCCAGCTCGTGTATTCCGAGACCGTGAGCATTCTTCAGGACAGCATGAGTTTGCTCGATAAAGCCAAACTGGAACAAGCGATCGATCTGATCGATCGGGCGGGCCAAGTGCAGTTTTTCGGCGTCGGCTCCTCCGGCATTACGGCGCTGGACGCTAAAACGCGGTTTCTCCGCATCGGCCGGCGCGCCGAGGCAGTCGCCGACGCGCATTTTCAAGCGATGATGGCGGCGACGATGGGACCGGGGGACGTCGCCTTCGGCATCAGTCTGAGCGGAAGCACGCTCGACACGGTCGACATTTTGACGAAGGCGAAGCGAAGCGGCGCCTCCGTCGTCGCGATGACGAATTACGCGAAATCGCCGGTCGCCTCGGTCGCCGACGTCGTCCTGCTGACCGCCGGGAAGGAAGCTCCGCTCGAAGGCGGATCGATCGGCGCGAAAATTTCGCAGCTGTTCTTGATCGACCTCATCTGCGAAGGGCTCGCCCGCAAAGATTTGGCTCGGGTGAAGGAAAGCAAAGAGAAGATGGCTCGAGCCGTCGTAGACAAGATCTATTAAGGGGCTGTTCATGGTGCGAAAATTGAATGCCGACATCGTCATCATCGGCGGCGGATTCGGCGGCACGGCAGCGGCGCTCGCGGCGCTGAAAGAGGGTATGCGGGTAATCGTGACGGAAGAAACCGATTGGATCGGCGGCCAAGCGACGGCCCAGGCGGTGCCGCCCGACGAGCACCGTTGGATCGAGTCGTTCGGCTGCACCGCTTCGTATCGGCTGTTCCGCAATCGGATTCGGGATTACTATCGCTCGCACTACCCGTTGACGGAGAAGGCGGCCGCCGACCCGCACCTCAATCCCGGCAACGGCTGGGTGAGCCGGATCGCCCACGAACCGAAGGTCGCGCTGAGGGTGCTCGAGGATATGCTGGCGCCGTACGCGAACAGCGGGCGCCTTACCGTCCTGTACCGCACGACGGCGGTAAGCGCCGAGGTTGATGTCGACCGCGTGAAGTCCGTCATCGTATGCCATGCGCCGAGCGGCCGTCGAACTGTATTGACCGGCCGATATTTTCTGGATGCGACGGAAACGGGCGAATTGCTGCCGCTCGCCGGCGTCGAGCACGTCTCCGGCGCGGAAGCGCGGAGCGAAACGGGCGAGCCTCACGCTTTGGAGGAAGCCGACCCGCTCGATATGCAGTCGATTACGCACGTCGCGGCGCTCGATTATGTGGAAGGCGGACGGTTTGTGATCGATAAGCCCGAGCAGTACGAATTTTGGAAATCGTACGTCCCGTCTTTTTCCCGGTATCCGATCTTGGATTGGAACGCGATGGACGCCGACGGGACGCGGACGAAGCGGTTTACGCTGTTTCCGAACGAAGCCGGCATCGTTTCGCTGTGGGACTACCGCCGAATATTGGACCCCGTTCATTTGGCGCATCCGATATACGACGGCGAACTGACGCTGCTCAATTGGCCGCAGAACGACTATTTCCTTGGCCCGATCATCGGCGTCGCGGCGGAGGACCGTCGGCGTCATCTCGAGGCCGCCCGTCAACTGACGCTGTCGCTGGTGTTCTGGCTTCAGACGGAAGCGCCTCGCCTGGACGGCGGGAAAGGCTATCCGGGGATCCGGCTGCGCGGCGATGCGCTCGGGACGGAGGACGGGCTCGCGAAAGCGGTATATGTTCGGGAATCGCGGCGGATCAAAGCCGTGTACACGATTACGGAAAACGACGTCAGCTTGGAGGCGCGCGGATCGGAAGGCATCAAAACGTACGAGGACAGCGTCGGGGTAGGCAGCTACCACCTTGATCTGCATCCGACGACGGTCACGCAGCGCGGATTTTATATCCCGACCACGCCTTATGAAATTCCGCTGGGCGCTTTGATCCCGATCCGAATGGCGAACTTGCTGCCGGCCTGCAAAAACATCGGCACGACGCAAATTGCCAACGGCTGTTACCGGCTGCATCCAACGGAATGGAACGTCGGCGAAGCGGCCGGTTTTTTGGCGGCGTACGCGGTTCGAACCGGCGTCGCTCCGCGGGAGGTGCGGGAGCGGAAGGAGCATCTCGATGCATACCTTGCGCTGCTGGAGGTTCACGGCGTCGAACGCCGCTGGCCGAGGAGCGTGCATGAGGAGATGTCGGGCCGTACATCTTCATAAGAGAAGTTCATTTCGAGATCCTTCGTTTTTCCATCATAGCTTGAAAATTGGAGGGGACAATATACCTGTTCGTCATTCCAAAAGCGACAAACAGGAGGCTCCTCATGAAACGGAAACTGCTTCTGGTGCTCAGCGCCATTTGCGTATCCGCATCGGTGGTTACCGCATGCGGCGGCGCCGGCGACAACGGGAACGCGCAAATGAACAACGTCAACGGATACTCCCAGCAGCGCAACAACGGAGCCATGAACAATGGCAACGGCGTGCAGGGACCTACGCTTCGCCCGAGCGGCTACGAAGACAATCGCATCGGCGGTTCTCGCGACGTCGGCTCGAACGGAGTCGGCGTTTCGGGGACGAGCAACAACCGCCGCGCCGCCGACGACGGCATGGGCAACAACTGATAAAGCCGACCGCTTGCTCCTCCGTCCACGCGCGGAGGAGCTTGCTTTATATCCTTGGTAAAAGATTCCTGTTGCATCTGTGCGACAAGGGATGGTATTATGATTTTCCGCCGCTGATTACGACGGTGGACGACAGCGACGAGTGAGAAATTACCAGTTGCAAAGTCGCAAGGAAATATGATATATTCAAATTCCGGTCGCGAAAAGCGAATCGGACAAGCAAGAAGGCAACACAAGCTTGCTCCTTGAAAACTGAACAACGAGCGCATACGCGCTGTGAGCAATCACAGCAAAGTTTTAAA